>NZ_JBLZFZ010000071.1:0-36581 GCF_050753385.1 Pantanalinema rosaneae CENA516 | reverse complement strand
AGATGTGTATAAGAGACAGAGATAGGGGAGATAGGGGAGATAGGGGAGATAGGGGGAGAAAATCCTCTGCCTCATCTGCCCCATCCTCCTCATCTGCCCCACCCTCCTCATCTGCCTTACCTCCCCCACCCACCTCATCCTCCTCATCAGCCCTCGATCGCCTCACGGTCTGTGTCTCCTCCCAGGTCGGTTGCCCAATGGCATGTGATTTTTGTGCGACGGGGAAAGGCGGATTTATCCGTAATCTGGCAACCCATGAGATTGTCGATCAGGTATTGACGGTGCAGGAGGAGTTCCAGCATCGGGTCAGCAATATTGTGTTTATGGGGATGGGAGAACCGTTGCTGAACTCGGATCATGTCCTGGCAGCGGTGCGGTGTTTGAATCAGGATGTGGGGATTGGACAACGGCAAATCACGATTTCTACTGTGGGGATTCCCGGTCGAATTCGGCGGCTGGCAGACCAGCATTTACAAGCCACGTTAGCCGTGAGCCTCCATGCCCCCAATCAGAGTTTGCGAGAACAACTGATTCCCAGTGCCCGTCACTATCCGCTAGAAAGTTTGCTAGAGGAATGCCGGGACTATGTGCAGATGACCGGACGACGGGTGACATTTGAATACATTTTGTTAGCCGGATTAAACGATCGCCCAGAACACGCGATCGAACTGGCAACCCATCTGCGTGGCTTCCAAAGTCACGTCAATCTGATTCCCTATAACCCAATTCAGGAAGTGGATTATCAGCGTCCGGATGGGCAACGAATTCAGGCGTTTGTAGCTGCCTTAAAGGCACATCATATTGCTGTGAGTGTGCGCTATTCACGCGGGTTAACCGCCGATGCCGCCTGTGGACAGCTACGAGCCTCAATGACGCGTTCCTAAGGAAATTCCAGGGGCATAGGCCTCAATCACATTACCTGTAGTGGAGCAAGTCACCATGAGATAATCGCAGGCTGGGCATTGAGTCCGAATCGAGCGATCGCGATGAAAGTGATAGCGTTCTGCACCACTACCACAGTTAGGACAACAAACTTGGATCAATGTGTCCATGCTATTAAAGGTATTTTCAGCAATTAGATCGTGAAACATTTGTTATTAATTTGCGGATAAACAACCAACCAAATCCTGTCAACCACTCCCCACAACAGCACATCAGGCAAACATTCCCAACCCTAAAGATGAAAAAATTTAATTAAAATTTAAGGTTCTTTTTACACGATTTGCCTGATTGCAATTTATTACACAAACTAATAGATTAGTTGCTTTTCTATTATGTCTAGCTTGTTCTTAATTGGCAATCAAACCTGAGAGATAATTTGGCTTAACACTATCAATTTCATGTAAACTCAATCAGTTCTTGCTGATCCCCATCCTGTCAAGGGAGAGAGTACCTTGCTCAAATTGTATTCAAAGCTCCTATTTTGGTTATTGTTCTAATTGGCAAATTAGCATTAGGGTGGCACAAATCAGGATGGGATTGAGCATAATGATTGCCATGTTTCAGCACTTTGGTAGTGGAAACAATTGCTGCAATCAGCCCCAGGGTAGTCAGGTGAAGGATGACCCAAAATGTTAAGATGCTGTAACGATCACAGAGATCATTCTGGCTCGATCGATTCTCTCCATGTCTATTCGATCCGCGCTGTGATCTCCTTCATACCCACCGATTGATTCCTGTTATGCCCTTGTCAACGCCCAGTTCCCCGACTCCCGCTTCACCCCAACCACCCCAGCCTGACCCGTCCTCAACTCCGACGATCGCCGTCTCTCTGCAAGGCGTTTACAAAGAGTACAACACCGTTCCAGTGGTCAATAACCTGTCCTTCGAGATCAAGGCGGGGGAAATGTTTGGCTTGTTAGGTCCGAATGGTGCCGGAAAATCGACCACAATTCGGATGCTGACTACCTTGACTAAGCCCACCCAGGGCAGCATTCAGGTGGCGGGACATGATGTGGTACATGAGCAATGGCAGGTGCGGCAGCGGATTGGAGTGGTGCTCCAGCAACTCAGTGTTGATAACGATCTGTCTGTTTGGGAAAACATGGAGTTTCATGGTCGCATGCACCATATTCCCCAAGCTCGGCGGCAACCGGAAATCGATCGCTGGTTGGAGTATGTGGAATTAGCAGATCGGCGCGACGATCGGGTGAAAACCCTCTCCGGTGGCATGAAACGACGGCTGCAAATCGCCAGAGCGTTACTCCACCAGCCGGACATTCTGTTTTTAGATGAACCCACCGTAGGATTGGATCCGCAAACTCGGCGGCGATTGTGGGAAATTATCCGCGATCTGAATAAACAGGGCATGACGATGCTGCTGACCACGCACTATATGGATGAGGTGGAATACCTGTGTGATCGGATTGGGATTATGGATGCGGGTCACCTGATCGAACTGGGGACGCTTGCCGAGTTCCGCCAGAAACACGGTGAGGGCATGGTAATGCAGCAACAGGGCGATCGCTGGGACTACCGTTTCTTCCCGACCTTGGAAGCCGCTAACACCTATCTGGATCAGCAACCCGATAAGACGGGCATGATGGTGCGCCCCTCTAACCTGGAGGATATTTTTGTGGAACTGACAGGACGGAATTTGGATTAATGCCAGTAGCGATCGTTACTTAAAATTATGTAAACTTTTATTAATCGTTTTCAGCTACGAAGGAATCCGCCTGTGACAACGCAATCTGGATTTGGCAAGCCAAAAGCTACAAAACAACCCTCCAAGCAAGCCGCCAAACGGTCTGAAGCAGCGAAACAATATGACCAGATGAAAGCCGATGGGTTACCGGAATTTACCATCTTCATTCGGATTCAGGGCAAGAATAATTGGTATCCCGTCGGATCGATCGCCGTAACCCGCAGCAATCAAATTAATCACGCCATTTTTGACCAGGAAGCGACCCTGTTACAGGGAGCCTTTCGCCTGTTTCCGATTCTCCGCAAGCACCAAAATCAACTGGAATATGGCTATCGGTTGAAGCAATTTACCGACGAACCGATTCAACTGGCGACCAAACCCTCAGCCAGCGCCGGAAATGTGATTCAAACATCGTTGAATCAGGTGAAAGACCGCCTGAGCGGATTATTCCAACGGAAATAGCGGAATTTCTAGATAGAAGCTAGTCTGGTTGTTGGCACTTTCCAGGCGAATCGTGATCCCCAATTGCTCCGCGAGTTTTTTCACCAGCGCCAATCCTAAGCCAGTCCCGCTGTATTTCCAGGGATCGTTATTGGGAATGCGATAAAACCGATCGAAAATGCGATCGCGTTCAGCCAGTGGAATCTCGACTCCAGAGTTGGCAACACACAATAGAATCGTCTCCGTCAGTGCCTCGACGGACAGCGTAATCTGTTCTCCGGCAGGCGTGTATTTACAGGCATTGGTCAGCAGTTCCAGCAATATACGTTGTAAGTAGGACAGATCCGTCGTCAGGGTAGGCAGGTGATCGGGAACAGTCAGGACGATCGTGTGTTGCTGCTGTTGCGCCCGTTCCATAAACGGTTCTACTAAATGCGGTAGCCATAGTGCCAGATTGATCCCCGTTAACATCAGTGGTTCTGTTTGGGCATCCAATCGCGTTAGTTCCAGCAAATCATCGATCAAAGTAATTTCACGCTGGCACTCTTGCTTCAAAATCTGAAAATACTGTTCCGACTGCCGCAGTGAGGTTAGCAGGGTAGATGGTACAGGTAGCGCATCGGCGGCGGGTTGCACCATGGTCTCTATGCGACCCGACTTCTCTGGATCAAACAGAGTCAACTCCAACATTTGAATCGCCAGTTGAATACTCGCCATCGGCGTTCGCAGTTCATGGGAGATCGTATTGAGAAAATCATCTTTGAGTTGATTCAACCGTTCCAACTCCTGCACCTGAGCCTGGGCGGCCTGGTACAGCCGAGATTGGCGGAGCGCGATCGCGCAATGGGTGGCAACTTGTTGAACTAAGCGAATTTCTGCGGCTTCAAACACCTCTGTAGTTGGCTTAAACAACCACATATCCCCCAACACCCCCCGCTCATCCATTAAGGGACAAACCAAGACTGTGACAGGTTGGAGGAGGGTTTCGCGTTTTTCACACCAAACACAACACTGGACTGAATGACCTTGCAGCACTTGGGTATACAGGTCATGCCGATCGCCATCCAGCGCGATCGTCGCTCCCACCGCCGACTTCACTCCAGAACGAATGGATTCATAACAAATGGTGGAGGTTTTCGTCTCCAGGTCATACAGCGCCGCATCACAGGCATTAATCATCAGTCCAGTGGTCAACTCTTCCACTGCCGTCTGCAAAATTTGCCCTTCATCCAAACTATCCCGCACCCGATCGGTAATACGTTTGAGTAAGGCTTCAAATTCTAAGGCTCGTTGGAGCTTGGCTGTCCGCTCCTGCACCTGTCCTTCCAAACTGGTATTCAGTACCTGCACTTGTTGATACAGTTCCGATTGCTGAATCGCAATGCCTACCTGTACCGCCAGTTGGCGCAGCAAATCAATTTCCATAGGTTGCCACGGTCTGCTTCTCTGACAATGTTGGGCAACCAGCAATCCCCATAACCGATGGGAGTTAGGCACTGCGGCGGCTGTCGTTTGAGCCACGACGTTGTCTAACGGGTAGGACTGTTCACTCACCACAATTCCCACAATCAGCGATGCCTGTACTTGCAGCGATCGCAATAACTCGATGTAGGAATCTGGTTGCGGAGTGGCATTAATGTTGGCGATCGCCTGCACCTGTCCCTGTAAGTAAGCCTCCAAACAGGATTCCTGTTCCAGTCCTTGATGCTGAATCCGTTTACCGAGAATACTGAAGGTCGGTGAAGCTACAGACTCTACCATGACCCGCCCACTCTGATCGGGATCGATGGAATAAATCAACGTGCGATCGACCTGAAGTAAGCGCCGTACCTCCTCTACCGTAGTATGCAAAATGTCAGCCAAGTTTAGGGATTGGCGAATCCGCTGGGTCATGTCCCCGATTAAACGTTCGTGTTCGGCTTGTTGGCGTAATGCCATTTCTGCCAGCTTCCGGTCTGCCAGTTCGGATTGCACCTGGGCATACAAATCTGCTTGATGAATGGCGATCGCCAACTGGTTAGCAATTTGCTGTAATAACTCTGCCTCGGTTGTCTGCCACTGACGTTGCTCTGCACAGGCATGAACCACCAGTAACCCCCAGACTCGGGGTTGGGTCGATCGCTCGGTCATCGGATCCACCGATTCCTGATTATCCTGCACGATCGGAGCCACCATTTTAGATTTGACTCTGGCTCCCTGCATAAATTCGGTCAGACAGTCTGCCCAGCGATCGGTAGTCACATCCGACACAATCCGGGGTTGGGCTTGACAGTAGTACTGATAACACTCGGCTGGAAAACATTGATCCTGCCAGTACCGTTTCAGAGTTTCAGGATAGTCTGCCAGGACGGCTTCCTTAATCACCATGCCCACCCCATCCGCCAGCAGTTGAAAGATCAACACCCGATCGGCTTGCAATAGTTGCCGCACTTCATTAACGGCTGTGGTGAGAATTTCATTCAAATCCAACGATTGTCGAATACGTTGGGTAATGCGGCTAATCACCTGCTCTAGCTCAATTCGGTGCCGCAGTTCCGCCTCGACTCGACAGCGATCGCTAATATCCTGTACCAGGGCAAACATCACCGTATGCTGAGCCGAGCCAGCAGGTTGAGCAATCTGTTGCCATTCACAATAAATCAACTGCCCATCCCGGCGGTGATTATGGGTTGTATAACAGACGGGCGCAGACCCCTTGGCTGATTGCTCCCGGCTTTGCTGCACCGTTGCCCAATCGGTAGCATCAACGATCGCCAGCGATTGCCAGGACCTTCCCAGCACCGCTTCCGCCTGCCAGCCAAAAATCTGTTCTGCTTGCTGAGACCAGAGTGTAACCCGAAAATCGGCATCCCAACCGACGACTCCTAATGCCGACTGCTCCACATGCAGGGATAACAGTTGATAGAGTTGTTGGCATTCATTCCCCGTCAGGGAACCTTCCAACTGATGTTCAGACCAGCCCCGAAGTTGCAGCAGATTCGGTACATCGTCCTGAAACATACAGTGAGATTGGATGTCAGCGATCGCGGGCTGAGGGCTTGCCGTTGATAATGGATCAACCCTCTGGCTATCACCAGCACTCGTGACTGACTCAGGGGAATTCATTATGAATGATCAAGCAATAGTTGGCACAATTCACTCTGGCACAGGTAGGGGTAGAGAAGTTGTTTAGGCTTAACTCTCTTAGAGTGCCCGATTCTGTTGCAGCCTCGACATAAAAACAGGTGGTTTTAATTTAGCGATATGTCGATATTCTGACCCGATTGCCTATATTTCATGGCTAAGAGGGCGTTTGAAAAGTCACAATCGTTATCTGAACTGCCCCCCTAACCCCCCAATTCTGGGGGGAACCGGATTCAAAGTCCCCCAGAATTGGGGGATTTAGGGGGCTAGTGCAATCGTTTTGATACTTTTAAAACATCCTCTAAGTTCACTGTTAAATCGTCCTGCATGGTTTGGTGGGTATTTGTCAACAACGCTGCCAGGTAAAGCCTTAGCGTTGAACGAATTTGGGGATTCAGGTGATAGATTTGACTACCGTGACGAGAGAATAATTGCCCTGAACTGAGCGCTTGAATATCAGGATGTTGTTGAGACAGGGGAGTTAGCCAATCAATCTCGGGAGCCGTGGTCACTAACCCCTCAGGCAGTTGTCCTTCTAGTCGGGAAAGAATTGCCGCCTGGTACAGGGATAAATCCACGCCCTGCTGCTCTAGAACCTGGAAGATCTGTCCTACGGGTAGAGGTTGATCGGGTAAATGGTGCACTATTTGATCAAGCAGAAAATACTCATTGGGCTGGTGCTGCTGAGTATCAAAGACTTTAGGGTAAATCGGTAAACGAGCTAATCCTAATGACAGCGATCGATCGCGATGAAAGGGAATAATTGTGGCGTGGGGCAATTTCTGCTGGAGCCATAGTGCGATCGAGGTCATTTGGGTTGTTCCTCCCCAGCAAATCACCTGTTGAATGGTTTCTGTGGTTGCCCCGGCTTGATGCAGTAATAGATTCAGTTCCCGATTTAACTGTTGCAGATAGGGTAAAACCACCCGGTGGTGCCAATCTCGCTGGCTTAAAGACCACTGTTGCCGCTCCAGAGTAAAGTTCACCTGATGTTGTTGGGATAAATGGGGTTTGGCTGTGCGTACCGCGTTGACTAACTCGCGACCTAGCCATGTACTTTCTAGTTGTTGTTGGAGTCGGTAGCGAGTGGGCAGGTCGGGTTCACCCGGTAACGGTAAATCCAGGTGGTCTAACCCCAGCTTTTCCCACCCTCGGGTTGTGGAATAGAGGAGCTGGCAAATAATATCCTGATCGATCGCCTGACCAGCATACGCCAAACTCCGGAGATGGCAATCCCCTCGACTGGGAGGATCGACCGTTGATGGCAAGGTTGTCAGGAGGAGTTGTGTGGTCGTCGCGCCAGCACTAATCACCACTGTCATGCCAGCCATGAGTGGCAATGTTGTCGAAACAGGGGTAGCCGCAAGCTGGGTCAAAAGGGCGGCGATCGGGTCTTCGAGAAACACCACTTGCTCCGGGCGCTCCACCAGTCCAGTCGTTAGAATTGCCTCCCGCACATTGAACCGATAGGCCTCTGACCAACCCGTTGGCTGACTCACCACGACCCCCGCTAATTGCTGCAAAGCCGCTTGAGCCTGTTCCGAGCTTAATCCTTCAACCAGACAGGGCAACTCAGGGGCAGTACCGGGATTAAGGGGAGCCAACAGCCTGATCAAGGCTTGCTGGAACCAGCCCAAAGTAATTGCCCAATCATTTGACCATTGAATCACCGGCTCCCAGGTTTGGGTTGACGGCGAAAAGTAAGGAATTGCCAAATTCAGGTAATGCTTGAAGTCATGGAGCAGGAGCCCGGTGGGGATGGAGCCTAATGATTCTGCCTCCGATCGCGTCAGGGCAGCATGACCCACGGTAATCGTTGCAGTGGGTGCTTGTCCCGGTTGATCGGCGGTCAGGTAAGCGATCGGCGCTTGGTGTGCCGCCACAGTGAGCCGGTGTTGCTCTAGCTTTGACCACCCGATCGGATAAGTCTGACCTGTACGGCGATCGCATAGGGTAGCTGAAATGGCGGTAGTCCCGAGATCTAACCCCAGATACCACTGATCACGCTCAAAACGGGTAGCTCCTGCCGCGATCGGGCGATCAGCGTTGGAAACCTCGGGGCTTTGGGCGCTTAACGGGTCTTCTTTTTTTTTTCTGGCGCTGACGGGTTAGCTTCGGGTGGACTGGTTGCTCCCGGCTCCGCTGGCAACCCTAACAAACTTTCAAATGCCTCATCTAAGGTTAAAGCATCCACAACTGCCGTATTGTTAGCAGGAGCCGTTTTAGTTGGCGGCTCGACGAACAAGTCATCCATACCTTCCAGCGTAAAAGCTGCCAGTTCTTCCACCGTAGGCGATAGCGGATCGACTGGAACTGGTGTGAGTTCGGTCGGTTGCCTAAATAAATCATCCATCTCCGCCAGAGGTTCGGATGCGGGTAATGCTTCGCTAGTTTCAGGGGCGATCGGGGTAGCAACGGGCGGCGCATCCCCAAACAGATCTTCAATACTGCCAGCCAAGGGGTCTGTCTGGGTGGTACCACTGGCTTCGGTCGATCGTGATATCACTTCATCAAACAAGTGATCGATCCGCTCCAGCGTTGGCACATAGGAAGATGGCGGCTCATCTGGGGTAGATGGTGTGGGCTCAGATATTGGATTAACCTGGGTTGACTCAACCGCAGGAGCATTCTCAAACAGACCATCCATTCCCGCTAAGGTGAACGGGGGCTGAGATGGAGTTGTTTTTGCAAACCTGAGACTGCTGCTCCCTGACGACTGATTCCGATTAAATAGATTCTCGATATTCTCCTGGGTAAATGGAGAATCTACGGCTGGTGCAGGTTCTGGGACTTCTGGAGTCACAACTGGGGCAGTTGGCTCGGTGCTAGCCGCGATCGCTGGCACATCTTCAAACAGGCTATCCATGCCTTCCAGCGTGAACGGTAGCGGCTCCTGTGGCACGACGGGGGTGACTAAGGCAGGGGGAGAATCGACTGGCTCGGCATCCCCAAATAAATCATTCATCCCTTCCAGGGTAAAAGCTGGAGTTGCCGCGATCGGGGATTCTGGAATCGCTACCGCCAACTCCTCCAGCGATTCCTCCTGCCAGCTTGCTTCGCTGGATGCCTCCTCCAGTGCCATGCCAAACTCCTCTAGCGATGGTTCACTCTCGGATAACGGGGCTACTGGAACAGCCGCCGCAAACTCTTCCAGGGATGGCTCTGGCTCCGCGATCGCCATGCCAAACTCCTCTAGCGATGGTTCATCCGCTGTCGGCACTTCTGGGAGGACGGTAGCAAAATCCTCCAGGGACAACTCAGCATAGGAGATTTCTGGCTCTACTTCGGTTTGGGCTTCGGGCAGGGAATCAGCAAATTCCTGCAATGATGCCTCTTGCCAACCAGCTTCACTGGGATCTGCCTCTGGTTTCGGCGTTACCGGAGCGGCGATCGTCCAGTCATCCAGGGTTAAACCAAAATTCTCCTCACTACTATCACTGCCTAATAGCTGCGTCGCCTGGTCTGCCATCGCTTCCAGATTCGACAAATCAGCACTCAAGCGGTTCAACAGGGCTTCATCCAGATCCAAATTGAAATCCAGATCATCGTCTAGTGAGTTGGTGGGCAGCAGATCTTCTTCAGGAGCTGCCAAAATGTAGACATCATCCGAACTCCGGGGTTCTGAGGCGGCCAAACCCTGACCAACCGGAAGATTAATCTCCAGATCTAAAGAAGTACCAGTGGGCAGATCGGTGATAGCAGGGGGGCGATCGCCAGAAGACATCTCTGGCAGTGGTTCAGCAATGCTGGGCTGGCTTGGCTCAAATAGTAGCTCGGTCAATTCGGTCAGCGAGCCAACTTGCTCGGGAACTTCGGTCTCCACCTCTAATGTTGCCAGGTCAGCCGACTCTAGATCGATCTCCAGAGCCGCAACTGACTCCGAACGAGCGATCGCATCCTGTTCATCAAAAAAGCTATCTAAAAAGTTAGGTTCTGGTAACCATGCTTCGGGAGGTGCTTCAGGGGCAACGGGGGTATCGACAACCTGGGCTTCAGGCAAGTCAGGTTCTGGTTCACGCTCTGGAGTGGGTAGATCCTCGATCGGACTGGCTTCGGGGGTTGGGGTGCCAAACAAGACATCCTCTAGGGAAGACTCTGGTTCCAGGGATAACTCAAATAAATCATCATTTAATAACAAATCGGAGTCTACCCCCAGATCCGGCAGTGACGACATCACATCTGCCGCCTCAAATTCAGGGAATTCCAGACCAGCCTCAGTCGCCAGAAATTCAGGTATCTCTGTCTCCCCAGCCTGTTCCCCGATCGGGGGCTCGGGTAGAGATGACTCAAGCTCCGGCGGCGTGACCGTCTCCCTGCCAAAAAAGCTTTCATAAAACTCGTCTAACTCATCCCTAGCATCCTCAGGCAGATGGGTGGGCTGCTCAGGTAAAGTTTCGGTGGCGGGAGACGGAGCCAGTATGCGATCGAGGGTTGCCTCCGCCGCCGCGATCGATCCCGTTTGGGTCTGATCCTGTAACTCCTGGCTCAATTGCTCCAGCAGCTTTAGGGCAGCATCGATATCTTCGGTATCCTCCTCGGTTACACCCCCTAGTTCTGCTTCAGCCAATGGCGCAGCCACACCCTCAAGGGCAGTTTCCGCCTCGGTGGATATGGTGGGTAGATCGGTTAAGGCATCGGGTGAAAATAGTTCCGTACTGCCGACGGCATTTTCATCGGTCAGGTTGAGATCCAGGCTGAGCAGGGCATCCAGATTACTAACATCTACCTGCCCCAATTCCACCTGGCTTAAATCCAGCGCCGCTAGACTACTTTCACCCAGATCCGGCAGATCCGGCTGGTTTGCCGCACTAACGGACTGTAACCAGGATTCGATCGCCGCATCTACAGGAGTGGGTTCCACAGAACCATTAGGGGGGGGTAGCTCAATTCCCGGATAGGGAAACTCTGGAGTGGCTACCTCAGGCGGCGGGGGAGATGTTGGAGGGGATGCCGCCGGAAATGCCAACAGAGAATCGATCGAATTGGTTTCCAACCCAGCAAACTGTTGCGCCGAGGACTGTAAATAGGAGGAGGCTTCCTGTCCCAGGCGCTGGGCTAAATGATTCAGGAGGGCATTCACCATCACCTCGCCCTGTTGCCCCAGGGTATGGAGGCGATCGACTCCTTGGGTCAATGATTCCTGATAAGCTTGAATACTTTGTTGTAAAGACTCAAATACAACTCTTAACGAAGAGTCCAGCCCCACCAGCAATTGATCCGATCGAGCCTGAAGCGCTTGCAGTTGTTCCAACTGTGGGGTAAGTGCAGGAGATGATTCTGATCCCCCAGTTAGTAAGGGATTGTTGGTCGCAGGCAAGGCTTGATGCCGCAGGCTTTCCAGCGTTTGCGCCACCTGTTGAGCCAGACTCTCCTGCAACCGCCCCATGAGTATCTGTAAAAAATCATTTACCAGTTGCTGCTGGTTAATGGCACTTTGACCTAACTCATAGTGGCGGCGTTGTGCTTCTAATTGCTGGATTTCCTGCGTCAAGGCATCCCGTTGTTGCCGAAGTGACTCCAGATCAGTCCGGAGGGGTTGCATCAAGCTGGTACGGAGGTAGCTCATCTCCTGCATCACCGCCTGCAACATCTGTTGAGGCGTTACCTCATCGGGTTGCCCCCAGCCTGCCGTGGTTTCCATCGGGGGAGAAGACGGTTCCCGGTAGTAGATATCATGCGCGAGCAGATCAGAACGGGGATCTAGTTGTCCTATGGTTCCGGCTCCCTGACGCGTCTGGAAGGCAACCAAATAGTTACGAACCCGCTCTAAAACTTGACGTTGCTGGGTCGCTTCTCCTGACATCACCCAGGGTAGACGGGGAGAGGTTTTTTGGAGAACCGTATCAATTTCAGCGATTAATGCTTGGATTTGATCCTGCTGAGAAGTCACAATGGAACCCTTGACTAGTACTTAGCGGAGGAGGGTTAAGGTGTCGCTGCCATCCCTTTAGCTCAGGCTATTGCTCGCAAACGCTTTTTGGATGTTGGAGCTAGATCCGCCTGGAGCCACCCCGGTCTAAAAGCGCGATCGCCAAAGCGGATCAATCGAACTTGCAGCCGCTTAACCAGAAAATCTGACTCACACTGGGCTGAACCTGAAAGCAACCGGAGAACAAGTGACGGCAAGGAACAGAATTGGGGCAAGTATCCCAATTATATTCTTCCCCTCATAGACTGGTTTTTGACGCACGCTCGACTAAAGTTCCCTACTTTAGATCGATCGCGACAACCAGTAACCAGCTAAAACAGATATCTTGTTGCCAAAAGTGTACGTCAGGAACGCCGAAACGGCACACCTGATCATGGGTTTTCTGAGTCAAAATCGCTGCTAGAAACCATGCCCGATCGTCAAACCCATTATTAGAAACCGGCTGGTTAAAAAGTTACGATTTTTATTAATGGCGTGGCAGGGGGGAGCATCATCTAGGGGCGATCGCAGGGCACAGGTACGTTTACTTAAGTTGGCGATCGCAATTCTTACAGAGTCAATGCTGAATTTGTTCAGGGCTATGTTATGGTTAGCTATGCCAAAGAGGTCTGTCGCTGACATCTAACCTGCTACTGGTTTTTTCAGTGGTCGTTATGGGTGCTCAGCTATGACCAATAAAACCTGAAGCTTCATCCACCCATTTTAAGTTAATCCTCTATTATTTAGTCTGACCTAAAGATTCATCACGCAACTATCCGATGGAAGATCGGTACAGCTCTCGAGATATCCCCCCCAGTGTATCAATTCGTTCCGCTCCTTTCTTTGAAGGGCTACCAGAAGCGGCGGTGGAACAGGCGACAGCCCACGTTGTTGCCCGTAGCCATCCACCCAATCAAGTGATCTTGCTAGAGAACGACTGGGGCAGTTCGGTGTATTTTATCCTCAGCGGTTGGGTTAAAATCCGCACCTATAACCTGGATGGCAAGGAAGTTACCCTAAACATCCTGGGCAAAGGAGAGCTATTCGGCGAAATGGCTCCCCTGGATGAAGTGCCCCGCTCAACCGATGTGATTACCTTAGCGCCTACGGTGATTGGTAATATGCCCGCTCAAGACTTTGTGCGGCTGCTGAATACGGAGCCACAGTCAGGGATTCGCTTGGCAAAACTGATGGCGCGGCGGCTGCGCCAGGTGAACCGCCGTTTACGCCTCCGTGAGTCAGACAGTGTTTCGCGGGTTGCCGACATCTTACTATTCCTGGCAGATGGGCAAGGGAAGACCAGCCAAAAAGGGACTGAAATTCCTAACCTGCCACACCGAGAACTAAGTAGCCTCAGTGGCTTGGCGCGGGAAACCGTGACCCGAGTGTTGAGCAAGTTGGAGAAGAAGGGGTTAATTGTGCGCGATCGCGATGTTCTCTGTATTCCCGACGTACATGCTCTGGAAAAATTGATGCTGTAATGGGTCAGTGGTGGGAGCTAGGTGATTCTCCCTTGCTCCCCTGTCTGTTTAGCTTCTCACGGCTACGGTCGCTGGTTCCAGAATTGGGATCAGCTTTAAGCCAAATTCAGCTTCAAAGCTAATTTTTTTCGAGTCCAGGCTCCACAGTTCCAGGGCACACTCGTCTCCGGGCTGAGTCGCCTGTAGCCGTAGCTTTAACTCCTGCCGATCGGGACTGAGTTGGCAGGTAATTTGCCGAATCGCTCCAATCTGACGGCGATCGAGGGCAACCGCCAACCGTAATAACGCACTCAGTTGCTCGACGACCCGACGGTATTTTTTGCTGGTCAGGTTACGGTAGCTCTCATGCTTCTTTTTGGGATTGCTCTTACGGTGATAACGAGCCAGATTGGCGATCGTTTCGATCTCGATTTCCGTATAGCCCAGTAATTCTCCGTTCCGAATCAGGTAATAGGAATGTTTGTGGTGGGCAGAGTGGCTAATAAAGTGTCCACAGTTATGCAGAATCGCGGCAGCCCAAAGCAGTTCCCGTTCATCGTCACCCCAGCTATGGAGACTGTCTTGAGTCTGGTCAAATAACTTCAGGGCAAATTCTGCTACCCGTTCGCTATAAGGCAGATTAACACAATACTTTTTGGCGGTTTTCAGCACACTCCGTTGCCGTACCGAACTTTGGTAGCGCAACCGATCTTCGATCAAGCCGTGGGTCAGCATCCAATCAACAACTAACCCTTCTCGCAGCGATCGCTCACAAATGGTAATTGCCTCAATGCCCAACAGGGTCATTGCCTCTTGCAGGATCATTGCCCCTGCCAGAATGATCTCCGCCCGCCGATCGTTGATCCCGGCAATTTGGGCACGAGCCGCACAATTCAGCCGCCGTAAGCGATGAATCACCTCCCGTAAATCTTTCAACTGAAAGCTATAGCCATTTAAGGGGGTTGGTACGGTACCCAGATGCTCACGGGCATGGATGGTTGCCAGGGTTTCGATCGTTCCTGATGTGCCCACCATCCGAGGCGATTCCCCCGGTCTGAGATGGGCTCGTAGCTCGTCGATCGGTCGTTCCAACATGCCCCGAATATAAGCTTGCAGGCATTGAAATTCCGAGTCACTAATGGGATCAGTAGTAATGTACTCGGCGGTCAGCCGCACCGCGCCAATTTTGGTACTGCTGAGGGAGCGAGGATCTTGACCATCCCCGAGAACCAATTCTGTGGAGCCACCGCCAATATCAATCAGGATATGGGGCTGGAGATCAAACTCCATCCCCGACAGCACCCCCAGGTAAATCCGGCGGGCTTCCTCTACCCCAGAGATCAAGTTAATCCACAGACCTAATTCGGTTTCCACCTGCTGAAGAAAATCGCGCCCATTGGGAGCTTCCCGCACCGCACTGGTGGCGACGGCAATAATTTGCTCGGCATTCAGACTTTTAGCAATTTCCTGACAACGTTTTAGGGCCGCGATCGCCCGTTGCATGGCCGCCTCGGTCAGATTGCCCGTATCCTTGTCGCGATCGCCCAGGCGTACTGTTGCCTTTTCCCTGGCGATAATTGTAAACGTCGGTAGAGAAGGCTGAACTCGCACCACCACCATGTGAATGGAGTTGGTGCCGACATCAATTGCAGCCAGAATTCGATCGTGCTCCACAACCATAACTTGAGATTTCTATCCAACAGGGATGCGCAATTTTGTCAGAATTCGCGAGGGGCTAGTCGCTGTTCACAGTTGGGCTGACCATCCTAATTGATGAATAGCCAACCCCAAATCTCTTTTCCGGGTTTATTTAAGCATTTTTTCAGATTCCCTTAGAGCCCCTGTTAGGACTCTTCATATCTACTTCAGGTAATCCGGCGTTAGACTCAAAGCACTCCCCCCTCGATCGTAGGAGTGGTAAGTTCAAGAATTTTGTAAAATAATGTAAATATATGTAACCATTCTGATAGATTGAGTCCGAAGCAGACGTTTGATGTGAGGACTCCTCCCAACTGCCGTTACTTGCTGTCTAGTAGTGCTTAACCCGATGTCCCAGCGATTTTCTACCTCCAATGATGGGTCAGTATCCCCGCTGCCTGGTCAGGTTGAAGGTACTCTATGCGTGGATTCCAGCGATGCGAACCAGATTCAAGCGGCGTTTCAGGACAATCAACGGCTCAGAGAACAGATTTCTCGGCAAACTCAACTGATGCACCTGCTCACCCATCAGTTGGCAACACCACTCACCTCTTTAAATGGTTCCGTCCAACTGTTGGCAGAACATGAGTTGAATGCGGCTCAACGGCAAGAGTTTTTGAGTGTGATTCAGCACCAGATCAAACGGTTGCAGGATCTTCTATCTGACCTGATGGCATTGCGAGACTTAGAAACGGGCACTCTGGAAACCCAAGCGGTTGGCTTTCATGTGTTCGATCTGGTCAATGAGGTTGTTGCCAATGTTGCGCCTTATCCCATTACCGTTGAGATCACTGCCGATCTGCCGATGGTTTGGGGCGATCGCTGGCAGGTGTCCCAGGTACTGGTGAATCTGTTGTCCAATGCGATCAAATACTCTCCCAGTGGCAGCGCGATCGTGGTGGGAGCTAAACTCAGCCAGCCCGGTTGGATCGAGGTGTGGGTCAAGGATCAGGGGCTAGGGATTCCAGTTGCCGATCAAGCCCGCTTATTTGAACGTTTTTATCGGGTGAAACATCACGATCGCCAAAGTATTGAAGGGACTGGATTGGGTTTATCCCTGTGTAAGGTATTAGTAGAAAATCAGGGCGGGCAAATTTGGTTTGAGTCTACCCACGGTCAAGGTAGTTGCTTTTACTTCACCCTGCCGATCGCTCCAATTCGCTAAATAACTGATGGTGGCATGAACCGGAAACTGCTGAAGTGGACTGCGATCGCTGGATTCTTGGGGCTGTGTGCGATCGGATTGGTGCAGTCGCGGTTAGCTCAAACGGTTTGGTTGCGCGTTACCAAATCCTGTCCAGACTGTGACCTGGCGACGGTAAATCTGTTTGCCGCCAGCCTCAATCAAGCCAATCTCCAAGCCGCGAATTTAACCAGGAGCAATTTAAGTGAGGTCAACCTGGAGCAGGCGAATTTAGCGGGAGCGAATTTGTCCCATGCCGATCTGAGTCTGGCAAATCTGGCGGGGGCGGATTTGACTGGAGCAAATTTGCAGAATGCCAATCTGAGTGGTGCGATTCTGGCTGGAGCCACCCTGGAAGCCGCTAACTTACAACGAGCCGAACTCATGTTTACGGAGCTAGAGGATGCCAATTTCCGGCAGGCGGATTTGCGATACACAAACTTACACGGCACAGATCTCCTGAATGCCAATCTTGAGGATGCCATAATGTTCGATCATCCCTAAAAATTTAATCTGGTACCAAAGGGGGCAGCGATCGATGCACATCCGTCAGGTTTCAGTGTTCCTGTTTGCGATCGCCCTTGCTTTGGTCTGTTGGTTACCGCTCCGGAGTCAATCGGTTGCCCATCAGTTTTATATTGCTCCTAACGGTAATGATGCGAATCCCGGCACGATCGAACGTCCCTGGGCAACGATTCACCGGGCGGCGGCAGTAGTTAAGGCGGGAGATACCGTATACCTGCGAGATGGCAAATATGTCGTCAGTCAGCAGATTCGTCCCCGTTACTCTGGAACCAAAACCGATTGGATTACTTACACCAGCTATCCGGGGGAACAGGCAACGATCGATGCCAGCCAGATCAAGGTTGCTCCACCGACGGGTCAACCTCCGTTTGAACATGATCAAGGGGCATTTCAAATTGCTGGATTAGGTTATATCCGGATTCGCAATCTGCGTTTGATCAATTCTCATAACGCCGGATTTACGATTCGCGATAGCCACGATATTGAGCTATATAACAACACGATAGACACCACCCTGGCATCGGGAATTGCGATTTGGTGTGACCCGAAACATCGCCAGCGCTGTCAACGCTTCAAAGTGCTCGGCAATACAATCATCAATGCGAATACCCATGACATGGTTTTTCCAGGGTTTTCTCGTGAATGGGAGACTCCCCACGAAGCGTTAACGATCAGTGATGTAGAAAAGTTTGAGGTGGCTTATAACCACATTCATCACAGTGATAAAGAAGGCATTGATGTTAAAGGCAGTAGTCATCACGGTCGGGTACATCATAACTATACCCATAACCTCGATCGCCAGGGATTATATGTTGATGCCTGGGGCAAAACCATTGAGGATGTTGAATTAGACCATAATGTGGTGCATGATTGCCGGGGAGTCGGACTGGCGGTTTCAGTCGAAAATGGTCAATCAGCTAAAGATATTAAAATCCATCACAACTTGATTTATAACAATCCAGGCACTGGCATTTTCTTTTCCCGTTGGGGCGGGGATGGAGCCAGGGAACAAATTCAGGTTTATAACAATACAGTGCATCACAATGGCTATGGTAAACCGAATCCTGGGGAAACCTTTTTTTGGGTGACAGGGGGGCTATTTTTATACACGGCTAATCTGAAAAAGATTGAGATCTACAACAATATTTTTAGTCATAATCAAGCCTTTCAAATGGGTTATAGCGATCGCTATTTAACCGAGGCAAATGCCGCGATCGAGCCAGTGTTTCAACGAAAGCAAATTGCAATTCATCACAACTTAAGTTTTATTCCCCAAATCTTTACCTATCCCCTGCGGGTGGGTTGGCCGCCTAATGATTATGCTCAGGCGTATCAGACCTTGGGGCAATCTGCGATCATGAATGAACCAAAGTTTGTCGATCCCGATACCGGAAATTTTTACCTACAGCCAGGTTCTCCAGCGATCGCCCAGGGGCATGGTAATGATCGTGATCTAGCCAACCGTCGCCCTGATCTGGGAGCCTTTCCAGCCAACGAACCACCGGATCTATGGTGGCAGCACAATTTTCCACCTCAGTTTGATCTGCCGTAGCACAGAACACGATGCTCCAGATGCAGTTTGCCTATGGTATTGATCACACGCTGCTTACCACTCGACTTTAGACTAAATGCAATTTTCCGCTATATGTAAGGGCGAATGGCCGTTCGCCCCTCCTAAATATGGGGTATTTTTTGAATTAGTCTAAACTTCAGTTACCACCAACAGTGAATCTTTTGGTTGATGTCTGCAACCGGGCGATCGTGTGAGGATGGGTAGCAACAGCGAATTAACCTACCGGGTGTTCAGTGATCGGCGGAGCTTGATCACTCGCACCATTCATAGCCGCATGTCACCGGGAAAGTGCATGAAGACACGGAAACTAGGAATTAAACTAGCCGCGATCGTAGGTGGAGTTGGCATTCTGGCGATCGGATCGGCTGCCGCCTACTGGCAAATGCAAGAGCGTCAATGGTGTCTGCGCTTTACCTCTAGTGGTGGGCAGGAAGTCACCTACAGTTGGGGCTGTCGCAATCCGCGCCGCTACCGACAATGGGTGATCACTGCCAGCAAACCCCAGGCTATCCCACCTGCACCGTAAGTCGTGGATGGCTCCAGGTTGCCAGATCTGTTAAGGAGCGATCGCGATACTTGCCATAGCGCTCTTGCTTATTGCGGATACGTTCTGGCAGTTCCGGGAGAATGCCGAAATTCGGTGGCATGGGTTGAAAGTGTTTGGGGGAAGCGGAACTAATGAAGTCAAACAATGCCCCCATCATGGTAGTAACAGGGAGTTGAATTAACGGTAATCCCAAAGCTAACCGCGCCGCATTGGTTCCGGCTAACCAACCTCCTGCCGCTGCGGCGGTGTACCCCTCTGTTCCGATTAACTGACCTGCCGCTAATAGGGTCGATCGCCCTTTAAATTGCAGCGTTGGATGCAGTAATTCCGGGGCATTGATAAAGGTATTCCGGTGCATCACGCCCATGCGCACAAACTCGGCATTTTCTAAACCGGGGATCAACCGAAACACCCGCTTTTGCTCACCCCAACGCAAATTAGTTTGGAAGCCGACTAAATTCCATAGTTGACCTGCCCGATCCTCCTGGCGTAATTGCACGACCGCATAGGGACGCTTCGATTTATTGGCGGGATCGCGAAAATCGCCTAACCGGGCATCAAAAATGCCCACAGGTTTCAGAGGCCCATAGCGCATGGTATCTTCCCCCCGACGCGCCATTTCTTCGATCGGCAAACACCCCTCAAAAAACTTTGCCGTTTCTCGCTCAAAATCCTTCAGTTCCGCTTGTTCCGCCTGACATAACTCTTGCCAAAAGTGGAGATATTGCTCCCGGTTCATGGGACAGTTGAGGTAAGCGGCTTCCCCGCGATCGTAGCGAGAGGCGCGAAAGGCAATCTCATAGTTAATGGATTCACCCACGACGATCGGACTGGCGGCATCGAAAAAGCTCATGTATTCCATGCCCGTAAACCGCTGCAAATCCGCTGTTAAATCTGGGCTGGTTAATGGGCCTGTGGTGAGTACGACAATCCCCTCGGTTGGCAGGTGATCCACTTCCTGCCGCCGCAATTCGATCAGGGGATGGTGCGCCAGGGTATCCGTAAGATTCTGACTAAATACCGCCCGATCGACCGCTAAAGCTCCCCCCGCCGGAACCGCATGTTCATCGGCTTTCCCAATTACGATCGAGCCTAAGCGGCGTAATTCTTCATGCAGGAGTCCCGACGCGCGATCGGTTGCCTGTGCCCCAAAGGAGTTACTACAGACTAACTCGGCTAACTGGTCAGTGTGATGCGCCGGACTCAGGCGTTGGGGACGCATTTCAGACAAAATCACAGGCACTCCTGCCTGGGCAATCTGCCATGCTGCCTCCGTTCCTGCCAGTCCTCCGCCAATTACCTGAATGGGTTGCTTTACGGTCATTGTTCGTTCCCACGCTCGATCTTTTCTAGGATACTCCGGGGTGGGGAGGTGGGGAGTGGGGAGGTTTAATGGGGAGAAGCTGGGTCTTGGAGGGTGGGACGGTAGCAGAGGTAGGCGAGGACACCGAAGAGGGGGAGGAGGGCGATCGTCCAGAACCAGCCAGAATTCTGTAAACCGCGTCGTGCCAGGTCATCATCGAGTAGGGGTAACAGGGGAGCCAATCCGAGAATGCCCGTAAAGTTGGCTGCCAGGAAGTAAACGAAAGCAGGGAGTTTCTGCATTCTGCCATCGGTAAACATCAGACAACCGTAGATCATCGGCAGTACGCCCATGAGCCAGAAGATCGCAACCAGATACCCGTTCACGTCTGACCAGTGCAAGGTGAGGAGATGACGCACGATCGGGAATGTTTCTGGTTGATCTAAAGGATCCAGCCACACAATATAGATGCTAAATCCCAGCCAGATCGCGCTAATCACAATCTGCCGGATCAAAGTCGTAACCATGAATAAAGTTGCTACCTTCTCGTGCCCTCCTCCCACAGAAGAGGGGAGCTAGAAAACTAATTCCCCCTCCCTGGGGCTACCGTGTATACATAAGTCAATCTGGACTTCGTTTGAGACTTTTAGCCCCCTAAATCCCCCAATTCTGGGGGACTTTGAATGGTTCGGCTCCCCCAGAATTGGGGGTCGGGGGGCGGTTCGTTAGTGCTTTGGCTAGATTTGATCACTTGTGTGTACACCGTAGCTCCCTGGGGAGAGGGTTAGGGTGAGGGTAAAAATTCCGCTTAAGCAAATTCCGATCCTAAGCAGCGGGTTGTCCAGATTGATCAAAAGGCTTGTTACTAGGGGCAAACGACAGCATCAGCCGCGATAGCCCGGTAAACAGAACACTAATCCCCACCAGAGTTCCAATTAACCAGGGAGCATTAAAGGGCCACTGGAACCAGATCATGCCGCCCAGAGCCAGGGTAACGATGCCATCAAACAAGACCCAGGTCCAATTGGGTTGAGGACGTAACCGGAATGCCAGAATCAATTCAAATACACCTTCAGTAAATAGGAAGCTGCCTAATAGCAAGGTCAGGGTCAAAATGCCCGTCCGGGGAGACAGAACCAGCATTGCGCCTGTGACGACATAAAGCACACTGAGTAGTAGTTTCCAGATAAACCCACCTTGCTCGCGGGTCTGGAAGGCATAGACTAATTTAGCGGCTCCAGCGGAAATCAGAATTACAGCGGCCCAGGTTTCCACAAATAGCGTAGACACCGTAGGCAGGGCGATCGCAATGATCCCTAAAACAATCAAAAGCGCTCCAGTTAAAAATGAGCCGCCCATCGGTTTTCGGATAGGAGTCGTATTGGCGTTAGGGTTAGGTACATCAGTTGTCATATCAAATCCTTACTCAGCAAAACACTTGCCCTCTCAGACTAAAAAAAATTCTCCGCCGATTTCAGAACCTCAAGAAAGAACTTGATGAACCTGAGCAATCCCATAGGGCAGATCTTGTGATATTTAAATCCTCCGTTCAGCCGGCCATGATCATATTTCCCGATCGGAGGGAATTCTAGAGATGTTCAAGCCCTACCCCTACTCCTGCAACTGAATGTTTACTCTACGACATCCTGGTTTGGAGACAGGTGATTACAATGTTGGGCAGTCTGAAACCTGCAATTTAGATACCAATCCTCACTTCAAGGGATTCATTTCTAATGCTAAAAAATCTTTATATCGCCGCGATCGAAGCGGGCAGTGGCAAATCCCTGGTGTCGTTAGGACTCATGGAACTATTGTCGAAACGCATTCATCGCTTGGGCTTTTTTCGCCCCGTGATTCATAGCGGCGATCGACCCGATAATGATTTGGAACTGATCCGTCGCCGCTACCAGTTAGGGTTTCCCTACGACAGTCAATATGCCCTGACCCACGAAGAAGCCCGCCAGTTAACGGCTCAAGGGCACTATGAGGAATTGCTCAAGCGGGTGATTGCCAAGTACAAAGACTTAGAGCGGCAATGTGATTTTGTCGTCTGCGAAGGCATTGATGCCACCGATATTGATCCCGCCTTTGTCGATAACTTTAATGTCCGGGTTGCTAGGCATTTAGCGGCTCCCTTATTAATCGTGGCAAACGGACAGCATAAGGCTGCCAATGAGGTGGTTGGAGCCGTTCGCACCGAGCGAGAAGCGTTCATTGAGGAGGGATGTGAGATTCTGGCAACGATGGTGAACCGAGTGGAGCCCAGTCAAATTCCGCAGATTCGCGACCAGTTAGCCCAGATCTGGCATTGTCCCGATCCCGTCTTTGTGTTGCCCGAAGATAGCACGATCGCCCAACCAACTGTAGGGGAGATTCTTACCGCCTTGAACGGCAAGCTAATTTATGGCGAAGATAATCAACTGACGCGGGAAGTCCAGAGCTATAAAGTAGCGGCAATGGAACTACCCAACTTTCTGGAACGGGTGCAAGAAGGCGGCTTAATTATTACTCCCGGCGATCGCTCTGATATTGTCCTGGGGTGTCTGACTGCCACCTTTTCCGAGAATTATCCCAAAGTGGCTGGCATTGTCTTAACCGGAGGATTGCCGTTAGCGCCCCAAATGAAAACCTTATTAGATGGAGTGCGGCGACCAATCATCCCCATGTTTAGTGTGGAGACGGACACCTATCAAACCGCCATGCAGATCCACTCCGTTCATGCGGAGATCAAACCCGAAAACGATCGCAAAATTGCCGCCGCCCTGGGCATTTTTGAAGCCTATGTAGATACTGGCAAACTAGCAGATCACATTGCGGTATCTCGCTCCGATCGCATTACCCCGATCATGTTTGAATATGAACTGATCGAACGGGCAAAAGCCAAAAAACAACGGATTGTGCTACCTGAAGGCAACGATGAACGCATTCTACGGGCAACCGAAATTCTACTGCGACGGGGCGTGGTGGATGTGACGTTGTTAGGCAATGAACAGGAAATTCGGGAACATACCGCCGCTCTGGGGCTAAATCTGGAGGGGGTTCGCATTATTAATCCCTTAACCTCCGAGTGGTATGACGATTATGCCGCGACCTACTATGAACTACGGAAGCATAAGGGCATTACCGACGGATTTGCGCGGGATATTATGCATGATGCCAGCTACTTTGGCACGATGATGGTTTATCAAGGCGTTGCCGATGGCATGGTTTCAGGTGCATTACACACCACTGCCCATACGATTCGGCCGGCTCTGGAGTTTATTCGGACTCAGCCCGGATGCTCGATCGTCTCCAGTGTGTTTCTCATGTGTCTCGACGATCGCGTCCTGGTGTATGGCGACTGTGCGGTGAATCCTAACCCCAATCCTCAACAACTGGCGGATATTGCCATTAGTTCGGCATTGACGGCACAAACATTTGGCATTGAACCGTTAGTAGCCATGCTGTCCTATTCCACCGGGGAATCTGGTAAAGGGGAAGATGTGGATAAGGTGAAAGAGGCGACAAAACTGGCGCGAGCCCTGCGACCCGATTTACAGATCGAAGGGCCAATTCAATATGATGCGGCAGTCGATGAAACCGTTGCCAGGACTAAGCTACCCGGCAGTGCCGTGGCTGGACATGCTACAGTCTTCATTTTTCCTGACCTCAACACTGGCAATAATACTTACAAAGCGGTGCAACGATCGGCGAATGCCGTAGCGATCGGTCCGGTGTTGCAAGGGTTACGCAAACCTGTGAACGATCTGAGTCGGGGTTGTACGGTGACTGATATCGTGAATACGGTAGCGATTACAGCCATTCAAGCCCAGGTTTCTTAATGCCTCATAGTATCGTTCCTAAGTGGAATCCCTAATATTACCCCCGAGAGGTGATGTGATTTTCATTACATAAACTTTAAGATGTCCGGCTCTGTATTTTTTTTTGCTGAAGTGATGTCTAAGTCACTGACAGTCCTTGGAGGAGATGAGTAGCATTTTCTACAGGAAATAACCGTCTCCTCTCTCCCATCTACCTTAACTATCGAAGTATCTCCCGTATGAGTCCATTGACCTCCGTGAAAGCCTCGCCTCTGTCAGGAATGCCAGTATCGGCAACCGTCAGCAGCTATTTGCGATCGCAGTCCACCCAGAACACCATTCATCGTATCTGGTGTGGGCGCGGGAAGGTGTTAACTCGACAGGGATACTATGAGGCAGCATTGGCTAGCTTTGATGCGGCATTACAGTTGCAACCGGATGATCACCAAAGTTGGGTGTTTCGCGGGGTAGCGTTAATGCATCTGGGACGCTACAAAGCGGCTCTGGCAAGTTTCAACCAAGCCTTAGAACTGGTGGCGGACGATCGGGAAGTGTGGATTTTCCACGGAGCCGTCCTTACCTACTTGAATCGGCATGATGAGGCGATCGCAAGCTACAAAATGGCACTCAGTATGCAACAACAGAGCAATCAGATTTGCTGCGACTATCCCCTTTGGCTCCCACCCCAACTGCAAAGAATGGCAACCGTCACCGCGATCGCCTGAGAAATCCGTGCGTAATCCCAAAATCGGGATAGTCTGGTAGGTCAGAATTGGTGACTCCCTGCATCTATGGTGACTTCTCCCCGGTTTCCCGATATTCAGAATCACTGGGCGCGTTCGTTTATTGAAGGTTTGGCACAACGGAATATTGTCCGAGGGTTCCCAGACGGGACATTTCGACCCGATCAACCTGTGACCCGAGCTGAATTTGCGGTACTGTTGCAGACTGCCTTCCCCCGCCCGATCGCCCGTCCACCGCTCACCTTCACGGATGTTCCAGCGAATCACTGGGCAATTAACGCGATTCGGTATGCGTATCAAACCAATTTTTTAACGGGTTATCCTGGACAACAATTTCGTCCGAATGAGAATATTCCCCGGGTTCAGGCATTAGCAGCATTAGCCGGTGGTTTAGGCTTTGCCAACTCTCCACCCGTCAATCTGTCCACGACCTACCAAGACAGTGGGCAGATTCCCAGTTGGGCAACCACGACGATCGCCGCCGCCACGGCAAATGAAATTGTGGTGAACTATCCCAACCTGTCCCAACTCCGACCGCTCCAAGCCACTACGCGGGGGGAGGTATCAGCCTTCATTTACCAATGCTTAGTCCAATTAGGGCAAGCGACCGCGATCGCCTCTGCCTACATTGTGCGCCCGATGCAAACTGTTACCGTGGGACATCGCCGCGAACTCCGGGCAGTCTGGGTTGCCTGTGTCTGGAATGGAGACTTTCCTTCGGCTACGGGACTGTCCACCCAACAACAGCAGACGGAACTGATCACGATCCTCGATCGCATGCAGGCATTGAACTTTAATACGCTGATCTTTCAGGTACGCCCAGAAGGCGATGCGATGTATGCCTCCTCCCTGGAACCCTGGAGTAATTGGATTACAGGCACTCAGGGGCAAGCCCCTAATCCGTTTTATGACCCGTTGGAATTTGTGATTAATCAGGCACACCAACGCAACATTGAAGTCCATGCCTGGTTTAATCCCTATCGTGCCCGCACCGCTCAACGTACCGTCAATGTGCGACCCCATATCGCGGTCACCAATCCCAGTGTGGTTTACACCTGGGGAACACAACTGTGGGCAGACCCCGGTGCCAAGGTGGTTCAGGATCGCACCTACAACGTGATTATGGATGTGGTGCGGCGGTATAACGTGGATGGCATTCATTTGGATGATTATTTTTACCCCTACCCGATCACTGGGCAAACCTTTCCCGATAATGCGACCTATCAGGCATACCGGAATAGTGGTGGCAGTCTCGCCTTGGCCGATTGGCGACGGGAGAATGTGAATACGCTGATCCAACGGGTATTAAACGGAATTCGGGCAACCAAACCCTATGTGAAATTTGGCATCAGTCCCTTCGGAATTTATCGTCCGGGTCAACCTGCACAAATTCAAGGATTAGATGCCTACAGCCAGCTTTATGCCGACTCGCTGAAATGGTTACAACAGGGGTGGGTCGATTACCTGGCACCCCAACTCTACTGGCGAATTGATCCGCCTGCCCAAAGTTACCCCGCCCTATTGGACTGGTGGATTAGCAATAATCCCAAGCAACGGCATGTTTATGCCGGGAATACGCTCAGTCGTCTGGATGGCACCACTTGGGATTTGACCGAAACGGAACGGCAGGTGGAGATTACCCGGCAACGGTTCGATCGCGGGGCGATCGGCAACATTTTCTTTAGCATGACCGCGTTATTGAATAATCGGCAGGGCGTGACCGATCGCTTCCAAACAGCGACTTACCAAAGTTTAGCGTTAGCACCAACGATGTCCTGGCTGCCAGCCACACCGCCAGCCTTACCCAGTGGAGTGCGGGTTGCCAATCATCAGTTGACCTGGAATGCGGCGGGCGCGGAGGTGCGTTCTTGGACGCTATATCAACAAACGAATACTGGCTGGACATTACGCCAAATTCTTCCCGCGACAACCACGACGGTTCCAGCCCCATCCGGCACCTACGCAATTTGTGCGGTGAATCGGTTAGCCCAGGAGAGTGCCGGGGTGATGATTAAAGTGTAATTGGGAGAAAATCGCGATCGAAATTCCGAAGCTAGGCTAGGAGAAGGTGTTTCTGCATCTAAGCATTCCATCTTCAACCTGAGCCATGCGGTTAGAATTCATTGTGACGATGTTGTTGGGCGGACTGGCGTTTCGCTGGGGAATATCGGTGGGACGGGTGTTGCTGCGTAAAGGGGCAACCGCTAACGATTTGTTCAAAGGCAATCCCTTACTGTCCGTTCTATTTCTGGGACTGTACATTGGCTTAGTAGTTTTAGCCTTAAACGTGCCCCAGTTACCTGTCTTACCGATCGAGTGGCGGGTTTACGGGATGCAAATCACCTGGAGTATTCTCCGCATCGTTCTTCTAGGCTTTTGTGGTTTAGCGTTTATCATTACCTGGAAAACGGCTCGCCTTCAGGTCGCCGCCGTCGCACTGGTTGGGCTACTGGGACTGGCAGGCTTTGGGGCATCGGAGTCCTACTTTCTGTCCCCCATTTACCCAGAGCTGGCGAATAACCTCCAGCCCAATGGGGTATTTCAGCAAACTTCGATGAGTAGTTGTGCGCCTGCTGCTTTAGCGACTGTGTTGCGCCGGTGGGGAATTGAGGCGACGGAATCGAGTGTGGCGAAACTGGCCGGCACCAGTCGCTTAGGCACATCAATGCCACAGTTGATTGTTGCTGCCCGTGAGTTAGGCATGGAGGGAGCGGAACTATCTCCCAGTTGGGAGCAAATGCAACGGATCAATCGCCCTGGGGTGTTAGGAGTTTGGTTAATTAGTGGTGGGCGGAAGTTACCCCATGCGGTGGCGCTGTTAGCGATGGATAACGATCGCGCCGTAATTGGTGATCCGGCAAGAGGGCGGATTTTTGTCCTCGATCGTCAACAGTTTGCCGAGATTTGGCGGCAGGAATATGTGCCAATTTTCCGCCCCGGTGATGAGCAGCTAAGTGTCGATCGGGCTACTAATTATCTCAAAACCCTGGGATACTTGAGTCCTGCTGCCGCCGATATTCAGCCAGCGATTCGTAAGTTTCAAACCGCCATGCGAGTTGCCCAAACTGGAAATTTAGACATTAAAACCACGTTATTATTGACTGGCTCATTTCTGAAGGCTGTTCCCACTCTGGACACTCCATTTGGCACGTATTCAGAACAGGAGTCTGAGGCTACAATCAGCTAGCAATGTCTTTGCTGTATTGAACAATCAGGTTGAACTGGGGTTCAGTCGGTAGGCTACCGTGTACACATAAGGCTCAGTTGCAAACTCTTTCGCCCCCTAAATCCCCCAATTCTGGGGGACTTTGAATATCAGGTTCCCCCCAAACTTGGGGGGCTAGGGGGGCAAAATTTCAAATTTTAAGGTTGCTGAGATGTGTGTACATGTTAGAGATCATAGATTGCTACCAAACCTATTCTGATAAACACTCATCAGTTCACAGCAGAAGTTCATCAGCTAATTTAGAACTCTATGAAAGTGAGTATCATTACGCCAACGTATCAGCAACGAGAAGGTAATCTGAGAAATTTATATGCTTGTTTTCAATCCCAAACTCATCCTGAAAAAGAACTACTGGTATTAGATGATAGTCCTCAACCCTCTGAGTTTTTTCAAGCGTTATCTGATCCAAACGTGACCTATATTTATTCCGATCGTCGCTTGTCTACAGGAGAAAAACGCAATCTATTAATTCAGCAGGCGACGGGTGAAATTATTGTTCATTTCGATGATGATGATTACTATGCCTCGCATTATATTGAACGCAGTTTAGCCGTATTAGATAACTATGATTTCATCACTTTAAGTGGTTGGTATGCCTATGCCCAGAAGGAAAAGAGTCTCTTTTATTGGGACACCACTAAGGTAGGCAAGTGCCACTTTAAAGTTGCCCCTAGAGAAGAATTAGAAGTCATTTATACGGATGGCATCTCACCCGAAGATGAGGCGGAATGGGTAGAACCAACTCTCTGGGGGTTTGGGTTTTCCTATGTCTATCGCAAACGCATTTTTGAAACGTTAACGTTTAACGATGTGCATTTTGGGGAAGACTACCAACTGGTGCAACAAATCATTCAAAGTGGACACCAAGCCGCTTATTGGGCAGATCAGGAAGGTCTGGTATTGCATGTGATTCATCAAAAAAATATTTCTCTGATCTACCCACAATATTTGCTGCCTACTTTCCTGTTAGTGCCAATTTTTGGTCAGGCGATCGAGCCATATATTAAACCTGACTAATCCGCCAAAATTAGCACTGGTTTAATGCCGAACTTTTTGGGAATAGAACGATGCCGATTCGCGATCGCTGGCGCATTCCTGGGCAAAGGTAATTAAGTGATGTCCGACTAAACCAACATGAATTAAACTTTCGATTTTCCCTGCCTTAAGTTTAGGAGTTGCCATTTGCCAGAAGGTGTCGCGATAGTGGCTAAATACTCCCACTCGTAACAAAATCGTGCGTAATAATCGCAGTCCTTTACGAATATTTTTCCACGAAGTGCGAGCAGGGCTATTCGGCACTTTAATCCGGTTGGGATAGGTATGTTCCAGGTTATAGGCAAACCGTTCGTACAGGAAGGTGGGTTCGTAAGCTGTGACAATACACCGCCGCCACATCTCAATTACTTGATCGTAGGGCAGCAAAAATTCCACATTCGATTCCCGTGTTTCGTCAATCACTAAGCGCCCTTCTTGCTCTAGTCGTCGCCAGAGGGGAGTGCGGGGCAGGGCATGCAGGAGATTAATCGTCAGCATGGGAATGTGCGATCGCCGAATGAATTCCAGAATGCGATCGACGGTGTCTGGCGTATCGGTATCCAGTCCTAAAATGATCCCCGATACCACTTCCATGCCGTAACTGTTCAGCACTTTAATCGCCTCCAGAATCGGCATACTGAGATTGTGTTGTTTGGAAATCGATTTCAGGGCTTCCGGCTCCGGCGTTTCAATGCCGCAGAACACCGTACAGAAATACGCCTCCCGCATCATTTCCAGCAACTTGGGACTCTGGGCTAAATTCAGGGTGGCTTCACAGGCAAATTGGACGGGATAACCGTTGCGACGTTGCCAGTCAATCAGGTGTGGTAACAGTTCCATCGCCGCGCGACGATCGCCGACAAAGTTATCATCGACAAAATAGACGGCTCCAGGGTTGCCCGATCGCAGCATCGCATCCAGTTCTGCCAACACCTGTTCCGGTCGCTTCATGCGGGGATTGCGTCCATAAAGTTCCGGAATGTCACAAAACTCACAGCGATAAGGGCAACCACTGGAAAATTGCACATTCGCTAAAAAGTAATGATTCAGGTTGAGCAGGTGATATGCCGGGAGCGGAAACTCGCTCAAGGGTAGTCGCTCCTGGGTGGTAAATCGGAGTTGCTGGGGAGGGCGATCGTCATGCAAATCCAGATATTCGATCATGCGATCGGTGGCATCACCCAATTCCCCTAAATGCAGCAGATCAAAGTCGGGATAGTATTCGGGACACCCGGACACGGACGGTCCACCTAAAACCGTTATTGCCCCATATTGATGAGCCTGTTGATTAATCCGATTAATTTGCTGTCGCTGGATATGCATCCCACTGACGATCACCGCATCTGCCCAGCGATAATCCGCCGATCGCACCAATCGCACATTTTCATCAATGAAGCGGACTTCCCAGGTAGACGGTAGATAAGCCGCGACCACCAGAATGCCTTGCGGCGGCATAAAGGCTTTAACATTGCGGCCCATTAAGGGATAAGCATGGTGAAATGTCCCAAACGATCGACTGTATTTGGGAAAAACACACAGAATTCGGCGATGGTGATGCGGTTGATAGGGAGTTTTACCCAATGGGCGCTCGGAAATCGCTAAATTTGCGGCTTTCACGGCAATCATCCAGCACTCCTCCTGAATTGCGGTTGATGCCCCTGTATGCTACACCTTCTGCCAGGAGATTAAACCCCTCGTCTGAATCACAAAATACCTACCAATGTCACATAACCCACGGCTGATAACCCAGGAATCCGCCAAAATTGCCACAGTAAATATCCGGATTAGTAGACAAATTGTAAGTATCTAAGTTCTAATCAGGGTACGATTTTCGCCTGGGAGAAAGGTGGTCGAGGTTCAGGTTGAACTGAGATTCCGGAGCAATCTCCGCAAAAGTTCCGAAAGAGGGATATATTTTAGAGCGAACTTGGTGTAGCCGGTTGAGGAGTGGATCGATGGAATTATGCAGAGATGCATTGCAGGTTTTAGCCGAAACGAGCCGAACATTTTACATCCCGATCAGTCGTTTGCCTGCTGGGCTACAGGAAGCCGTAGCCTCTGCCTACTTATGTATGCGGGCGATCGACGAGGTAGAGGATCACCCAACCCTGGAAAATTCTTTCAAGGCGAAGCTATTAAAAATCATTAGTCTGGAACTGCAAGCCGCGACCGATCGGTTTACCGCCGATACCCTGACCGCCCGCTTGCAGCCCTATCGGGATGTGCTACCCGAGGTGACGCTCCGAGTTGGGGAATGGGCAGCGTTAGCACCCGAATCGATCGCCCCCCGGATTTGGGATGCCACTGCCGCCATGTCTGACCGGATGGCTCATTGGGCAGAAACAAATTGGCATGTGGAGACGGAGGCTGACCTCGATCGCTATACCTTTAGTGTGGCGGGAGCCGTAGGCTTATTGTTATCGGATTTATGGAATTGGTACGACTGCACCAAAACCAATCGGTTACAGGCGATCGGGTTTGGGCGGGGATTGCAAGCGGTTAACATCCTGCGGAACCATCACGAAGATCTGCGGCGGGGCGTATCGTTCTTCCCAACTGACTGGGATCTGGAAAAGATGCAAGGCTATGCCCGGAGAAATCTTGCGTTTGCCGATGCGTATACGGACGCTTTACCTATAGGACCTGCCCTCGACTTTTGCCGCATTCCCCTGGCGCTGGCTCACGCGACCTTAAATGCCTTATCCCAGGGAGAGGAAAAACTCAGCCGCAGTGCAGTAATTGCCTTAGTCGAACAGGTCACGAATAGTTCTCGATAGACTAGCGGTAAAGTACGCCAATACATCAATCCATGACTATTACGATTACGCCTGAAGAGATTGATCAATTTCGGGCAGAATTCACTGCGTATCCCGAAGCCCTGAAAGCACTGGATGAAATCGCTGATTGTGAGGGCGACCTGGAAGATGCCGCGATCGCCCTGGCGATTCAGGTGGGACAGGAACCTTCTACCAACGATCGCTGGATCGACGGACTAGCCAAACGCTGGCGACATATTATTTGCCAGGACGATCTTAAGGAACAACTGGAAGATGGGCTAACGGCAGATAGCCTTACCGCCTTCGCGGCTCAAGCGAACCTGCCCTTAAAGTTAGCCACTCCCGTTGCCCTTTATGTGATCAAAACCGGGCTCGATCGCTTTTGCCAACCCCTAGCCGAGAAAATTCAGTGAGCCATCAGCGGCGTTACGGTTCCCTGGGCGGAAACTTGCCTTCCCGGACTTCACTGCTAAAGGTTTGAACCGCCTGGGTCACGGTTTCCCGCAGGTTGGCATACAGTTTAGCGAAGGGAGGAATCCGGGTCGATAGGCCCAGCAGATCGGCGGTGACTAACACCTGTCCATCACAGTGCGATCCGGCTCCAATTCCGATCGTCGGGATCGTCAGTTTCTGGGTAATCTGGTCAGCAAGATCGGCAGGGATATGTTCCAGCACGATCGCGAAGGCTCCAGCCTGTTCCAGGGCGATCGCTTCATCAAGAATCCGTTCGGCAGCCGCCGCAGATTTCCCCTGTTGCCGATAACCCAAATGATGTACGGATTGAGGAGTCAATCCCACATGTCCCATCACGGGAATGCCTGCCTGCACCAGATGGGCGACCGTTTCCGCCATGATCGGATTGCCCCCTTCCAATTTGACCGCTTGAATGCCCGTTTCCTTCAGCACTCGTCCCGCCGAATGTAGGGCTTGCTGCACACTTTCCTGATAGGTCATAAACGGCAGATCACAGACCAGGAGAGCATGGCTGACTGCCCGCCGCACCGCCTTCGCGTGATGCAGCATTTCATCTAAGGTAATCGGCAGAGTGGTTTCGTAGCCTAGCGCCACCATTGCCAGCGAATCGCCAATCAGGATCACATCCACGCCAGCCTGATCCAGAATATGGGCGAAGGCATAATCCCAAGCGGTCAACGCTACGATCGCGCGTCCCTGTTGTTTATATTGCTTCAACTGCCAAGTCGTTAATGCCATGAGAGAGTCCAGGATGTAGAGAAATCGGCAAGCGCACTGCGACATTCTGCATTCTGCGGTTAGCACTCGCCTATTCACACCCTACACCCTAGCCCCCCTGTTCTACATGCGATCGCCCGGGAACTACTACCGGACGGCATTAAACGTATTGTGAACTCCCACCTGGTAAGTCGTCATACTTACCCAGGCAAGTCCCTGCCCCGTCCCAACCCAAAGTTTGTTGCCCGTATCGGCTGCCAGCGCAAAAATCTGGGCAGAGGGGAGATTACTAATCTCGCCATCAATCGCACCATTAGCGGGATTCACGCGCACCAGACCCGTCCCTGTTCCGACCCAGAGGCGATTGGTGCGATCGAAGCGCAGAGCTTTCACATTCCGCCCTTGCATCTGCGTCACCGATCGCAGTTTCGGGGGTCGCATACTCTCTAACAGAGGAGCTGACTGATTCGCCGCCGGAGTGGCAGCAGGGCGTTGTTGAGGTTGTGGTTTTGCCGTCTGGGCAGGTTTCTGGGCTGGTTTTTGGGCAGTTCTCTGAGTCGAGCGCGTTGTAGTTACCCGATTGGTTGCTTGAGTTGGCGATCGACGGGCATTCGCCGTTGCATTGCGAGTGGTGGCTGGCTGAGCGGCGGGTCTGGGGGCTGGCGGTGGTGGTTCCGGCCCATAGCCAAAATCAAATTCCAATAGGGCATTCGGTGTCCCTGCCCAAATCGTGCCATTAGGGTTGGTGGTCAGCGTTTGTACTGTTGTTCCAGGCAGGTCAGTAATGCGCTGCATGATCAAGGCACTGGCGGTATTAATCCGCACCATGCCGTCTAACGTTCCCACCCAGAGATTCCCCTGGGTATCTAAGGTCAAAGCATTGGCACTCACTCCGGGCAAGTTCTTGACCGTAGTCATGATTAAACCCTGGTCAGGACTAATCAACACTAAGCCAGCATCCGTTCCGACCCAAAGGTAGCCCCGTTTATCGACTAATAGCGATAACACCCGATTAGAAGGCAAGGCAAAATTTTGCGCTGTCAATTGTCCGGTGCGTGGATCCACTCGGACTAATCCTTCATAGCTACCCACCCAAATCCGACCACTGCGATCCTGGGCTAGCGCTCCCACCGTGACATTCGGTAAACTAACCCGTTGCAAAATCTGTCCCGTGTTGGGATCAATTTGTGCCAGACCCTGCCAGGAAGCCACCCACAGGTTGCGAGAACTATCGGGCTGGAGGGCACTAATCCGGTAATCAATGCCGATCGTCTGTTCCTGTTGGGTCTGCCGTTGATTCGGTAGGGGTTCCTGACGCGGGGGAGGAGCCGTAGGGGGATACAGGGGAGCAGGTTCCCGGCTCGGAGTCACCAACGTCTGGGCAATTTGTCGATCGCGATGGCTACTGACTCTTACTACCTCCGATCGAACCGTCGATTGGTATCCCCAGCCCTGCCAACCCAGAACCACGATCGAACCGATTAACCCTCGGATGAGGCTTGTACGCAATGCCATAGTAACGACCCTATACAGCAGATTGGGTATCCTGTGCCCCATCATACTGTCAGTTCCAGAAGATGAAGCGGTTCGTTATGGGTTCACTGCAACTTTCCCATCCGTAAATCCGAGAGCCGTTTTTGCGCGATCGGATCGAGGGAATGGGCTAACAGGCGATTCGGAGTTTTGCGGGCAGGTTTCTGCTGGCGTTGCACCCGGCAGGCAATCATGTCTACATCGGCGGCTAGCCGTTCCGCCGACATCCATTCCGCACCATAACCGACTACTGTAAGTTGTTGAGCCCGATCGGAGGTCGCCACAATCAGGCGTTGATGAAACTTCCGCAGGTCGTAGCGAAAATCGGCGCAGGCTTTTTCAATAAAGGTGTCTGCGGTTTGCCCAAAATCGGTGTAATGAATACTCAGGTTGCGGGTGATGATCTCCCGACTGCCGCAGGTGTCCTGGTATTGAGCATCAAACACGATCCGGGTATCGTAGCCCTGGTAAGCGCTGTAATTAGCTAATGCCTCAACCAGCTTCCGGCGGGCTTCTTCCAAACCCAGGCGATCGCGGGTGCGTTTCAAGTCAGCCCAATGCCCGACTACGTTGTAGCCGTCTACAAATAGCAGTGCCTGCGGAGACGATCGCGGCATGGGAACACCTGAAACGTTTACATGGGCATAATCAGATTTTCAATCAATCTTAATATTTAATCAAGTAATTACGCTGTACTACAGATAACAAACTGTAGCAATCCAGATTCTTGGTCAGGAAGGACGAAGGCTTCAGATCAAGATTTACTAAATAATGGCGAATTGGTTTGATCGCAGGCGTTGCCCCTACGGTTCGCTGCTGACAGGCATTTGCATCAGGCGTTGTCGCAGGCGTTGCGGATCACCCTGATCCACGACGTTGCCCTGTTCCAGCAAAAATGCCCCGTCACAGTAATCTAATTCGTCCAAACGGTGCGTTACCCATAGAGCGGTTAAATTTCGGCGTTTGACCAACTTTTGTACCTGAGCCACTAATTCCAGTTGGCTATCAGGATCAAGTAAGGCGGTCGGTTCGTCCAGCAATAATACTTCACAATGTCGGGCGATCGCGCCAGCAATGGCAACCCGTTGTTTCTGTCCACCACTGAGGGCATAGATCGGACGGCGAATTAACGGCAGCAAGTTCACGGCATCTAGGGCTTCTGCGACCCGAGCCTGTAACTGGTTTGGGGGTAACTGTTCTTCCACCAACCCAAAGGCAACATCCGCACCCACGGTCGGCATAACTAATTGATGGTCGGGATTTTGGAAGACAAAGCCACAGCGAGGCATTGGTTTAATCTCGCCAGATTGCGCTTGGAGTAACCCTGCCAGTAGCCGTAGTAAGGTCGATTTGCCACTGCCATTTGTCCCCAACAGCATCCAAAACTCGCCTTTAGGAACGTTCAGGCTACACGATCGCAAAACTGTATCGCCTTTGTACCAGCGAAAACAGAGATCGTGTACCTGAATCGCAAAGCGATCGTCAACGACAAGGTTGGCGCTCATTCGGCTAGAGCGAAGAAGCCGGGAGGTCTGCCAGACGCGGTCGCTGTACTGGACTTCTCATACATCTGAACGGCGGAGATGTCACTGCTAACGACGCTAATCTTCTTACCAACCTGGTAATCGCAGGTTAATTCCAATAAGTTACTCCCACCCGATCGAATCGCGTCCAGCACTTGCTGGTAAACTCCCTCAGCTTCTTCCTGGGTCTTACGCTGTACCGATAAGGTCATCGCGGTGTTCCGAATGGTCAAGTCAATAATGAACATGCAATCAGTGGTGAATTAGGACGTTCGATTCTAAGTATCGCAAATCCCGGGCAGATTGGATGGGGAGATGGGGAGATGGGGCTGTCTCTTATACACATCT
>NZ_JBLZFZ010000070.1:0-37065 GCF_050753385.1 Pantanalinema rosaneae CENA516 | reverse complement strand
GTAGGGAACTTTTGTCCTTAACATCACCATCAGGATATATTCCGATGTTCTAAGTAGGGAAGATATATTAGAGAGAATAAGTTTTAGCCATCCCGACAATCTCCATATCCACTCAGAGAGACACCCGCATGGCTAGGTCTATGCCACCACATCAGCTATCCTGCCTTTAGAACATTAGGAACCGCCAGTTTTTGTACGCTTTGGATTTGTGCTGTTGGAACAGAAAACTATGAACCGGGGAATTACACAACCAATTGCCGGAATACTTTTAGGGCTATTAGCTGGAACCATCACACCGCTGCCTGTCTATGCCCAAACCCGTACTCCCCTCCTAGCCCCTCCCCTTGATCCCTCCCAAGTCCCCACCGATCCCACGCAAATTCCGGTGGCTCCCACCTCCCCTCCCGTTACAACTCCCCTCCCGGGCAGAATTCAGCCGCCAACGAGCCAGCAGGATGTGGGCACGTATCAACCCAATAATGCTTATACATTAGGAGCGGGTGATATTGTTCGCGTTGATATTTTTGATACACCAGAACTGGTACTCGACCCCCGTTACACGGTTTTACTTGATGGCAGCCTCAACTTACCCTGGATCGGTAGTGTTTCAGTGCAAGGATTGACCCTCTCTCAGGCAGCCGATGTTATTTCCCAGCGATATGGGCGGTTTATCCGCAACCCAGTCATTACGGTTAACCTCCTAGCTCCTCGTCCTCTAAAGGTAGGTGTGATTGGCGAAGTGAATCGCCCTGGGTCATACATTATTAGTGTGATCAGTAATGAAGTAACTCAGACCAGTCTCAACCAGCGATCGTCTGCCGAAGGAGGGAACCAGTGGCCAACGGTCAGCAAAGCGATTCAAACGGCAAGCGGCATTACCGAATTAGCCGATATCCGTAATATTAGGATTCGCCGCTTACAACCAACCGGTGGTGAAGAGGTGGTGACGGTAGATCTGTGGAGATTCCTCCGCGAAGGAGATTTATCTCAGGATATCCTGTTGCGAGATGGAGATACGATTTTAATTCCCACGGCAACCGTCTTTGATCCTTCCGAAGCGACCAAGATTGCCCTCAGTAACTTCTCGCCCGATCGCATTACCGTTAATGTTGTGGGTGAAGTAGATAGCCCCGGTGCCGTCGAACTCCGACCAAATACCACCTTAAACCAAGCGGTTCTGACAGCCGGTGGCTTCCGTAGTGGTCGAGCGGTCAGAGGGGTTGATTTGATTCGTTTGAACCCCGATGGTTCGGTAACGAAACGACGCATCAAGGTTGATCTGGCTCAAAGCCTCAATCAAGATGTCAACCCTCCCCTACATAACAACGACATTATTGTGGTGCGCCGCAATTTCTTCGCTAAAGTCGGGGACTTTATGAATGTTGGGGTTGTCCCCTTTGACCAGGGGGTTGGTTTATTTAACCTAATTCGTGGTCTATTCCCCAGTAACAACGATTAACAAGCCATAATTTTTGACAGGTATGGCTAGAATTAACCCAGGGTGCAAGGTCAATGGAGTCGGTAGAGGTTAGACATGAGAACTGAACAAGACGTGCAGAACTTAGCCCTCAGTGGACGGAGTCGATCGGATGACCTGGCACTTACAGCAGACGATAATGAATCGGCTGAAGGGAAGCCAAAAGGTCTAAATCCGCGCCCAATTATCCGGCTAGTTTTCCGAAATATCTTGCTTCTGATCACGCCGGCTCTCCTATTTGGCGCTGGGGCATTTGTGCTCAGCCTTGGTGCGCCGCGTGCTTATGAAGGCACCTTTGAGCTACTCGTAGAACCGATTACCTCTCAAGGTCGTTCCACTGACCCATCGGCGTTGACTCGTGAGCGGGTTGGGGACAATAACAATAGTATTGACTATCCCACCTTGCTCCAGGTTTTACAAAGCCCAGAGCTATTGAAGCGGATTGCTACCCAAATCCGACCTCGCTATCCTGAGGTGACAGAAAATTCTCTATCAAGGGATATTCTTCAAAAAGCCTTAGTCATCGAGCGAGTTGGGACTAACATACTCGATAGCACCCGTACTATTCGCGTTTCGTATAAAGGGAGTGATCCGGATAAAGTCAAGTTTGTTCTCGACAAATTTGCCGAAAGCTACCTCCGGTTTAGTCTTGAGGATCGCAAAAATCGTATTGGTGGAGGCGTTGGATTTATTGAAGACCAACTGCCAGCCCTGCAACAGCGGGTGAATAGCCTAGAAGCCAAGGTACAGTCGTTAAAACAGCGCTACCGTCTAACCGACCCTGAGGCAGAAGGCAGCGCCATTTCCGAACAGTTCCGGGATATCCAAGCCCAAAAGCTGGAAACGCAACAGCAATTAACTGAGCAGGTCACACTTTACAGTACCCTGCGGCAACAGTTAGGGCTGACTCCAGAACAGGGGTTAGCGGCAGCGGCATTAAGCCAAAATCCCCGCTATCAGGATTTGCTGAACCAATTGGAGAAAATTAATAGCCAGATCGCCATTAAGCAAGCTCGGTTTAATGATGAAAGTCCGGTAGTATCTGCCCTACTGGATCAACGCCGTAACATTCAACAGTTAATCCTGCGCGAGGCTGAAACCACTCTAGGACTGGCTTCTCCGAACCTCCAAACCAGTCCACGCATTTTCGCGTTCCAGGACTCCATCCGGCTGGGCTTAATTCAACAACTGGTACAGGCAGGTAACAGCAGTCAGGCGATTCGGGCACGCGGCATTGAAATTGCTAAAACGGAAGCCTTTTTGGATCAACAATTGCGCCAGTTCCCGGCGATCGTGCGGCAGTATAACGATCTCAAGCAGCAACTGGATATCGCTACTCGCACCTTGAATCAGTTCTTGCTGCAACGGGAGACATTACGAGTTGAAGCGGCTCAGAAAGAAGTGCCTTGGGAAGTGATCTCGCAACCGGGTTTATTAAGCGATGCCGCTGGCAGACCGATGGCTTCCGTCGGTAGAGCCAAAATGTTTCCGGTGATGGGATTGGCAGCCGGGTTAATGCTAGGGCTGATTTTGGCTTTGTTGCTCGAAAAGATGCGAGATGTCTTTTTCAGTGCAGATGACATTCAGGATGCTGTGCAGTTTCCCTACTTAGGCACGATTCCCATGGATAAGGGAGTTCGGGCTGGCATCGCCACCCATTCCCCGATCGGTGGCTGGAAGCCCGTACTATCCGACAAATTCCGGGATGCGTTGAGTGCGCTTTATACGGACTTGAGATTCCTTGACTCTGGAACATCACTGCGATCGCTGGCTATTAGTTCCACGGGTGTGGGAGATGGCAAAACGACGATCGCACTGCACCTGGCGCAAACGGCTGCCGCTATGGGGCAGAAAGTCTTGTTGGTTGATGCCAACCTGCGATCGCCTCAACTTCATGCCATGCTGAGCATTCCCAATGACGAAGGACTGATTGATCTGCTCAATCACCGGGTAGAGCATCCCGAGAAAGTAATTCGTCCAACCTCGCTGGAGCCCCGATTATCCATACTACCCGCCGGTTCTGTCACCCCTGACTCCACCAAACTCCTAGCAGCCACAGAAATGCAGCAGGTGGTCAGACGCTTGAGCGATATGTTCGATCTGGTCATTTACGACACCCCTTATCTGCATGGCTTAACGGATACCAATTTCTTGGCAGCCGCAACCGATGGGGTGTTGATGGTCGTAGGTGTGAAGAAAACCAAACGATCGGCATTTTCTAAAGCCATTGAGGGACTCAAACGCTATCGCATCCCGGTATTGGGCGTTGTGGCAAACCACCCGGGTAAGGGCAACGCGCCAATTTATACCCCAGCCGAACAATCTACCTCGACCTATCAGGATCACCCTGCCCTGTTCGGTAACTTGCAGGCATTCAGAACGGCGTTACCCGATTCAGCCGAATCTGGGGATATGTTGCGCTAAGGCAAGTGTCACAGGTTTTCCTAATTGCTGGGCAGATCCTGTTAGAAATGGAGGAAAAACGGGTTAACTCTGATTGATAGCAACATAGAGGACGTTTAGTGTGGTAATTTCTGAACCACTGCTACGGCTGGTTGAGGTCGGATTGTTAATCATCGGTGGACTACTGTTTGTCCCCAGCCTGACCTTATTGATTGAGTGCATTGCCGCACTGTTCTCCCCCCGCAAAATCAGTCGCCAGACCGCATTGGCACATCCTACGCTTGACCAACTGAGGGTAGATGTTTTAGTCCCTGCCCACAATGAGGCGGCAGGCATTGGTCATACTTTAGAATCGGTTCTTCCCCAACTCTCCCCCCAAGATCAGTTAGTGGTGATTGCCGACAATTGCACTGATGATACGGCTGAAGTGGCTCGTACTTTGGGGGTAACGGTAATTGAGCGACATGATCCGGTGCGGCGGGGCAAAGGATATGCCCTGGATTTCGGTATGCAATACATCGCTCAGCAGTCACCCGACATTGTGGTGATTATGGATGCGGATTGTCTTGCCGAACCCGGCGCGATCGCCCAAATTGCCCAGCAAGCCGCGTTAAAAAATCGCCCAGTGCAAGCCGTCTATCTCCTGGAACAACCGACGAATCCCAGCCCTAAACATGCGGTTTCTGGGTTAGCATTTACTGTCAAGAATCTGGTGCGACCTCTGGGTTTAGCCAATTTGGGTCTGCCCTGTTTATTAACGGGAACGGGAATGGCATTCCCTTGGGCAACGATCCAACAGGTTTCCCTGGCGAGTGGCAATATTGTGGAAGACATGAACCTGGCGCTGGATCTGGCGATCGCCGGGTATGCCCCCACCTTTTGCCCCCATGCCACTGTGATTGGTGTCCTGCCTCAACAAACTAAAGCGGCTGAAAGCCAACGCACCCGTTGGGAACATGGACATTTACAAACGCTACTGACCCAAGTACCCCGACTATTAAAAGCATCCTGGCGACAACGACGGTTTGATCTACTGGCGATCGCACTGGATCTACTGATTCCACCCCTTTCACTATTAGTGATGGTTTGGATGTTACTCATGGGCGTTACCCTGCTAGCGTACTGGCTAGGGGTTTCCCTGGCTCCAGTGATCCTCCTGGCAATCCAGGGAGGATTAATTTTGACAGCGATTCTAGCGGCTTGGGCAAAATTCTGCCGGAACACATTACCATTGAGCGCATTGCTCGCAATTCCCTTGTATATCCTTTGGAAAGTGCCGCTTTATTTTGCCTTTCTCATCAAACCCCAAACCAAGTGGGTTCGCACTGAACGGGATACCCAACCCACAAAACCAAAGAACTCCAACATTAAAGAGCCTCAGTAACCGGGTGACGTTTTAATCAACATGCCATTTACGGTTTTGAGGAGTTCGGCGTTTCACCCAATTGAACAAACGAGTCAACAACTGCATGAACCGTTGCCAGATAGAACGAGGCTGAACCCCGGTCGCCCGGTTATAACTAGCGTAAGCCAGTTCATATTTACCTAAGTAATAAAGCGCCACTCCTCGAAACGTCCAGGCTTCTGGATGATTGGGCTGTATGGTTAACGCTCGATCGCAACTCTGAAGTGCCTCTGGGTAGCGTTGTAAATGAATCAGCACTACCGCCCGGAAAATCCAGGCAGCACAGTGGTCGGGTTGCCATTGAATCACCTGGTCAAAACCAACTAATGCCTGCTCATACTGACCCACGTTAGCCAGGGCATCCGAGCGGTGATACCAGGCAGCAGGGCTTTGAGGTTGAAGCTGAATCGCCTGATCGTAACAGGCAATGGCATCAGCATACTTGCCTAATTCGACCCAATGGAGCCCCTGAGCGATTAAGGCTTGCACCTCGCTCGGTTCCGAGTTCAACGTTTCCTGTGCGACTAGCGATCGCCGTTTCATAGTAGTGCTCAGTAATTCTGGCGTAAGCGGCTTAACAAACCGGATTCGTAAGCGTGATCTTTACTTCAGGGCGTTGCTGATGAGATGACCGCTCCTAAAATACTCACCCTGGTGCATCGGTGTTACTCTGAGTTTAGAAAATTTATGGCTCGGATGTCCTTGACATTTCAGTGGCAGAGGAGTTCTATCCCAGGATAGTGATTGATTGATTAGAGCAACCTCAATCCTAGTTGGTCAGCCAGATTTTTATGAATATCGCTCATTTACGAAGGATTGATTCACTAGAGTTTTATTTTCTTTACGCCAAAACAGCCTTATCCTAACAGCCCAGATCCGTATTGTGGTAGCAGTTGTAACGTTACGCTACATACATAGATTAAATAGTGGCGCGATCGCCAGGTCGATATGGCACAGATTAGGACAATATTGAAGCTGGCAACCTCTGGAATCCAATAGCGACCAGATGGTAGAACTACTGAAACGCACCATTGCCCTTGAGGGAACAAGTAATCATGACAAAACTGAAGGTCGGGCTGTTATTTGGAGGATGTTCGGGTGAACACGAGGTGTCGATCGTGTCTGCCCGCGCGATTGCTCAAGCCCTAAAGGCTGACCAGAATTACAGCAAGTACAGTGTACTGCCCTTCTATATCCAAAAGGATGGCATTTGGCAGGGCACAGAGCTGGCACAACAGGTTTTAGACTCTGGCAAGCCACTACCATTAACACCACCCACCTTGGGAGTTCAACTCAATCGGTGGCAATTTCCACCACAAGTGACGGAAGTCAATGTCTGGTTCCCGGTGTTGCATGGGCCCAATGGCGAGGATGGCACTGTTCAGGGATTATTTAAGCTGACCCAAGTGCCGTTTGTCGGCTCTGGTGTGTTGGGCTCCGCGATCGGGATGGATAAGCTGGCCATGAAAATGGCATTTGCCCAGGTGGGCTTGCCGCAAGTGAATTACTTAGCCGTGACCCGATCGCAGGTTTGGTCAGATCCCTGTACCTACTCCAAATTATGTGAGCAGATTGAACTCACTCTCGGCTACCCCTGTTTCATTAAGCCCGCCAACCTGGGTTCCTCCGTCGGGATTGCCAAAGCTCGGAATCGCCAGCAACTCGATGCCGCATTGGATAGCGCCGCCAGTTACGATCGCCGGATTATTGTAGAAGCAGGAGTGATGGCCAGGGAGGTCGAATGTGCCGTCCTGGGCAACGATCGTCCGCAAGCGTCTGTAATTGGGGAAATTACTTATCAAAGCGATTTTTACGATTACGCAACGAAATACACTGAAGGTCAAGCTGAACTGATCATTCCTGCCCAATTACCCAATACTGTTGCTGAACAGATTCAAGACATGGCTATCCGAGCCTTTCAGGCGATCGATGGAGCCGGATTAGCCCGGGTTGACTTCTTTTATATCGAAGCCAGCCAGGAAATTTTAGTCAACGAAATCAATACCTTGCCAGGATTTACTGCTACCAGCATGTATCCTCAACTATGGGAAACCAGTGGAGTCTCGTTTGCTGAATTAGTTGATCAATTACTCCAATTTGCCCTGGAACGGCAGGATCAACTACCCCCAGACCCCTAATTAGCTGTCACGAAATATCAGAGTTGACTGTTCTGAACGATTTTTGTTCATCCTGCCATCCGACTGGGCATCCTAAGATCTAGCCGTAGATATTTCTGAGCCGACCAAATTATCGTGATCAGCATCACAAAACTTGCCCTTCTAGTTGTTTAAATCTATTTCAGAACTCTGTGAGGGGCAAGCCGCGAATTGATCCAGAACCCAGCCCACGGGTCGAGCGATCGCTTTAGTTTAAATCCAGTCAGAGCATGTCACGATACAGAATGAATTGACTCGATTTTAATTAGTAATCACTGGTTTAAGTCACTCGCTCTACCATTTGCCGGATTCAAATTACGCCAACGTTTGCTACACCAATCAAGCGTCAGTCCGATAAAATTCACAGGCAATTTATGAACCGAAATTGGTTTTTAGACCGATTATTTGATTTTAGTAAAGACAGTTTTAACTTATTGTAGTTTATCAACTAAAAACGTTATAAAACTTATGTTATTTACTGCAATAATCACAGAAGTGACAGGGTGCAATGATGGAATACTCAAAGCAGCACTCAAGTTCAGTGTGATGAGGACGTTGTAATGAAGGTTATCCCTACCGAAATTCCTGATATTTTAGTTATTGAGCCTCGGGTCTTCCAGGACGATCGCGGCTTCTTTATGGAGAGCTATAACGAGAAAGCGTTTGCTGAAAAGACCGGGATTACCGATCGATTCGTTCAGGATAATCATTCCCGCTCCTGCCAGAATGTTTTGCGCGGTTTGCACTACCAAATTCAACAACCTCAAGGCAAATTAGTCCGGGTGCTGGTTGGGGAAATTCTTGATATTGCGGTAGATATTCGTCGCTCCTCATCCACCTTTGGGCAGTGGGTTAGCTGCCTTTTAAGTGCAGAGAATAAACGATCGCTGTGGGTACCTCCTGGATTTGCCCACGGATTCGTTGTGGTTTCCGAAGTGGCTGAAGTTTTATACAAAACCACCGATTACTACGCGCCCCAATTTGAACGCTGTATTTTATGGAATGACCCCGATCTCGCGATCGATTGGGCACTGATGGGTGACCCAATTCTCTCCGCCAAAGACAACGCTGGCACACCATTTAAATCCGCAGAAGTCTACTCCTAATGTTCACTATTCCAGTCATCTCCTATGAAAGCACTCATCCTCAGTGGCGGTAAAGGGACTCGATTGCGCCCCCTGACCCATACAGGCGCTAAGCAATTAGTTCCAGTTGCCAACAAACCCATTCTGTGGTATGGCATTGAATCGATCGTTGCGGCGGGGATTACGGATATCGGGATCATCATCAGTCCCGAAACGGGTGAAGAGGTCAGGACAAAAACCGGAAATGGCGAACGGTTTGGTGCCAACATCACCTACATTCTGCAAGATAAACCCGCCGGTCTGGCTCATGCCGTGAAAATTGCCCGTCCCTTCTTACAGGGTGATCCCTTTGTCATGTATTTGGGAGATAACTTGATTCAGAACGAATTGGGGGAATTTCTCAATAATTTCAAAGCCCACAACATGGATGCCCTGATCCTGCTACGTCCAGTGCCAAATCCTACAGCGTTTGGAGTTGCCGAAGTCGATGCTCAGGGACGGGTTCTGCACCTGGTGGAAAAACCCCAAGTCCCACCCTCTAACCTGGCGCTCGTGGGCATTTACTTTTTTGCCAATAGCATCCAAGCTGCGATCGATCGGATTCAGCCGTCCGCGCGGGGAGAACTGGAAATTACGGATGCCATTCAAGATTTGATTGACCACCAGCAGCATGTCGAGGCCCGCCAGATTGCTGGTTGGTGGCTAGACACGGGAAAAAAAGATGACTTATTGGAAGCCAATCAAATTATCCTGGATGCTTACCTAAAATTAGCGATCGTGGGCGAAGTGGATGCCCAAACTCAAATTAGTGGTCGAGTTGAGATTGGGGCAGGCTCCAAACTGATCAACTGTACGGTGCGCGGTCCCGTCACGATCGGAGAAAACTGCCACTTGGAGAACTGTTTCATTGGGCCCTATAGCAGCATTGCGGATCAAGTAACCTTAATTGACGTTGACCTGGAACATAGTGTTGTGCTCCAGAGCGCCAAAGTGGTGGGAATTCACCAACGGATTGTGGATAGTGTGATTGGGCAACGAGCGTATGTGCATACTGCCCCCCAGCGTCCCAAAGCCTTAAGGTTCTTGATTGGGGATGATTCTCAGATTGCCGTAGTTTAAGCCAATTCTGGCAGCACCATGCTCACCAACGGCGGAGCCAATCGCTCGGATATCCCCCTTGATGTTCAGAGACCTCCGGACAGGTAATTCCGCCGTTGGTGGGCAGAAAACCGCCAATCACGGCGCTGTCAGCCAAGAACTCAGGTCATCACCTGTCGCTTAAGTCTGGATAAGTAACATTTTGGAAACCCCTAGCATGTCTACCGAGAATCTCCGAGTTCTGATTGTGGCTGAACACGCTTCACTCAAGTTTGGCGGCGAAGCCATCTTACCAGTCCATTACTTCCGCATCTTGCGGCAGCGTGGGATCGAGGCTTGGCTGATTGTGCATGAACGAACCCGAGAAGAACTAACGACTTACTTTGCTGACCACATCGATCGCATCTACTTTATTCAAGACAACTTCTGGCACCGTCTCTTCTGGAACCTGAGCAAACCCCTGCCCCATCGAGTTGGTCTGTTTACCACCGGATTTGGACTGCGGCTCCTGACCCAAGTACAACAGCTTCGGCTAACTCGGCGCTTAGTCAAAGAACACAACGTGACGATCGTTCATCAACCCATCCCCGTGTCGCCCAAAGAACCATCCATGATCCGGCAGGTTGGCGCTCCGGTGATCATTGGGCCGATGAACGGTGGGATGAACTACCCCCCAGCCTTTCAACATTTAGAAAAGTCCTGGGTACGATACACAGTGGGCATTGGACGGATGATGTCTAATCTGTTTAATCGATTGATGGCTGGCAAGTTAGAGGCAGATGTCCTGCTCGTAGCCAACGCCCGAACTCATCAGGCACTCCCACAAGGGATTCAGGGTAAAGTGATCGAACTTCCAGAAAATGGAGTTGATCTGGCACTGTGGAAATCAGAGCTACAGCCATCTACCTCAACCGTTCAACCCCCTGAAGCGATCGATCAGTCGCCTGCACTGGTGCGATTTGTTTATGTTGGTCGGTTAGTGGATTGGAAAGCGGTTGACTTGCTATTGTTTGCCTTTAGACGCGTTGCTGAACAATATCCTGCGGTCCTAGAAATTATTGGTGACGGCGTAGAACGAGCTAATTTGGAAGCCCAAGCCGCGGAATTGCGACTCACCCAAGCGCCGGAAACAGCTCACTTGAAGGGATTTGTGCAATTTTCTGGGTGGCTATCGCAAGCGGAGTGTGCCGCGCGGCTGCAAGCGGCTGATGTATTAGTAATGTCTAGTTTGATGGAATGTGGGGGCGCTGCGGCTCTAGAAGCCATGGCAATGGGTTTACCAGTGATTGCGACTAATTGGGGCGGCTTTACCGATTATTTAAACGAGTCCTGTGGGATTTTGGTCGATCCCAGTTCTCCCCAAGAGTTTATTGAAGGCTTGAGCAATGCCATGCTGCGATTAGCCAGCCAGTCAGAACTGCGGCAGGCAATGGGACAAGCGGGTCGCCAACGGATCATTGATTATTTCAACTGGGATACCAAGGTCGATCGCATGATCGAGATTTACCAGGAAACGATCGATCGCGCCACGCACCCAACCGATACATCCCCTATCCCGAATCGCCTGCCGTTAAAGAAAGCTGCCATGTTTTAATCATTCTGGGACAGCCGCCAAGCATAGCCCCCTCATCCCACATATCCTCCTGGATGCGACCCTGAACTTGATAAAGTTATGTAAATCAAAGACCTTTAAACCATAAAAACTCAGCAAAACGGGGTGTCGCTGGCTTGTAGCAACTACCAGTCGGTGTTAGCGTGTGGTGGATCAATTCTCCCGACCTCAGCCCTAGCGATCGCAACAGCAGGATGAAGAACCCAGCATTCGCGATCTGCTTCAGCCGCAACGGCTAATCCGTAGCCATCTGAGGGCATGCTGGAAATAAGTTACATCCATTCCGTAGCTTCTGATTGCAGTTGATCCGCGATCGCTGGAAATAGTGTCGTTAAGAAATCTACTATGAGTACTTCTGAAAAGGGACAGCAGATGTCTAGAACAGCGCACCGCATCTTAATTACAGGCGGAGCCGGCTTCATCGGCTCAAATTTTGTCCATCATTGGTGCGAGCAACATCCTGACGATCGCGTCGTGGTGTTGGATGCCCTGACCTATGCCGGAAACCGCCAAACTTTGGCAAGCCTGGAGGGACAAGCCAACCTGCGGTTCGTCCACGGGGATATTTGTGATCGTTCCTTAGTCGATGCGTTACTCCAGGAAGAGGAGATCGATACCGTCGCCCATTTTGCGGCAGAATCCCACGTCGATCGTTCCATCCTGGGGCCGGATGCCTTCGTGCGAACCAACGTCATTGGCACTTTTACCCTGTTAGAAGCATTTCGGCACTATTGGAATAGTCGCAATCAACCCAGCCACTACCGCTTCCTGCATGTCTCTACAGATGAGGTATACGGCAGCTTAGGATCTGATGATCCTGCCTTCAGTGAAACCACTCCCTATGCGCCCAACAGTCCGTACTCTGCCTCCAAAGCCGGCAGCGACCATTTAGCTCGGGCTTATTACCATACCTACGGGATGCCCACCCTGATCACCAACTGCTCGAATAACTACGGGCCCTATCACTTCCCGGAAAAGCTGATTCCCTTAATGGCGATTAACATTCTGCTGGGGAAACCCTTACCCGTTTATGGAGACGGACAAAATATTCGGGATTGGCTTTATGTGCGTGATCACTGTAGTGCCTTAGATGTGGTGATTCACCAGGGCAAACCCGGTGAGACTTACAATGTGGGCGGCAATAATGAAGTCAAAAATATTGACCTGGTTCACAAACTTTGTGATCTGATGGATGAGTTAGCGCCGGAATTACCTGTCCGTCCTTGCCGCGAATTGATCACCTTTGTCAAGGATCGACCGGGGCACGATCGTCGCTACGCCATTAATGCCACCAAACTCAAAACGGAACTAGGGTGGACTCCGGCTGAAACCGTTGATAGTGGGTTGCGGAAAACCGTGGCATGGTACTTAGCTAACCGGGACTGGTGGCAACCTCTACTGTCGGCTGAATATCAGGCTTACTACCAGACCGTGTATGCCTAATCTACGAACGTTAGCCATCTAATCTCGAACATTATTATGAGGGCAGATAAGTCTGCCCTTTGCCGTATTTAAGCAATCAAATCGTGATCCTTGATCGTCCCCCAACCGCTACAATCACCAGGGTTGATGATCAAGACCGCGTAAAATCTTGGGAAAGGTGGCACTCAGTGGCATGATATTTGTATCAGAGCGACTCAATCCGATCGCATAGCAACGACTAGCCACAGGTTTTGCAGCCCTGTCTGCGGCAGAGTTAGCAGAAACCGCTGTCCCTGACAATCTTTATCACCTTGCCAGGGCAGTCTTTACCGATTCGCTCGGTGCTGCCGGTCTTTGAGTCGGTGAGTTCGTTTGCTGCTGGGTTGCCTAAGGGGCTGCTTTGCAGGTTGTCCTCAGGCTGTCTGGTTAAGTTGATTGAGTCCACTGATATCCTGTTGAAACTCAAATACCCAAGCCACACTAAGGAGAACCATGCTTAAAAGATACATTTGGCTGGTTGTAGCCACTGTATTCTTCACCTTTCAAATGTTTGTTTCTAACGTTGCAGCGGCTGAACTGGATGCAGCAATCCGCACTGTACCGTTGAATGACCAAGGTGCCACCACGGTATTAAGCTTAAAGCAGGTAAAGGAAGGGAAGCGCCTATTCCAATACGCCTGCGCTCAGTGCCACGTTGGTGGGGTCACTAAAACCGACCCGAACGTAGGGCTTGACCCAGAAGCTTTAGCGTTGGCAACTCCACCCCGCAATAATATCAATGCCTTAGTCGATTATATGGAGAACCCAACCAGCTACGACGGTATTGAGTCGATCGCGGAAATGCACCCCAGCATCAAGAGCCAAGACACCTTCCCGGAAATGCGGAATTTAACGAAGGAAGATTTGACCGCGATCGCTGGACACATCCTGCTACAACCCAAAGTTGTGGGTGAAAAATGGGGCGGCGGCAAGATCTACTACTAAACGGATTGCCCCACTCTTAGTGCCATTCCCTGCCCATCTATTTTGAGTTAGAGGCTGTCAGTCATGCCGCATCGAAGGTTCTGGATCCGTCTATTTGCTCTAGCTGGTTTGGTCTGTATGTCTCTGGTCAGCATGCCACTCCCTGCCTGGGCAACCGTCGATCCTTATATCATTCGTTACCTGCGAGTTACTGAGCCAGTTTCACTTGAATTAGATGGACAGGGAAAGACTCAATTATTTACCCCTGAAGATTTGACGGCTGGCAAACAGCTATTTGAGCGCAATTGCCTTAACTGTCATGTCGGTGGCACAACGCTACCCAATCCTCTGGTTTCGTTATCCCTGAAGGATCTCCAAGCAGCGACCCCACGCCGAGACACGATCGCGGGGTTAGTCACTTACTTCAGGCAACCCATGACCTACGATGGTAGCGAAGAGAACTTTTGGTGTCGTCAGGTTCCAGAAACCTGGCTCTCTCAACCTGAAGTCGAGCAGTTAGCTGGCTTTATTCTGCAAGCGGCTCACACGGCTCCAGGCTGGGGCACAGAGACCTTTACGGGGGAATGAACATTTATTACCGTATCTTGACATAGATGCAGCAGGTTAGCCTGAAAAGGACAAAATCTTTCGCCTGTTCACCTCAACAGCAGCAATATCATTACCGGAATCAGATCAGGATATTTTACAGGTCGTCAAATTCGGTAAAATCATTGCAGAGTCACCTCTTGGCGAAAACTCTTTTTTTTGGTCAGAGGTGCATGGTAATGCAGGGCGACTCCTGATCGCAGCGGCTCGATCGCTCGATTAGGAAAGCACCTCATTACCACGATTTGAGAGTGTACGCAAGATTTAGATTGTCAGGAAAACCATGAAACTGATTTCTTCTCTGTCCAAAAGCCTCTGCTTGATGCTGGGTGTTGCCCTACTTGTAGTCAGCAGCGTCATGTTCTCTGCCGCTCCAGCCATGGCAGAATCCTACACCGTCAAAATGGGTAGTGATAGTGGCATGTTAGTCTTCGACCCTGATAAGCTGTCGGTCAAACCCGGTGACACCGTGAAATGGGTGATTAATAAAGTTCCTCCTCACAACGTTGTGTTTGACGACAAAACCATTCCTGGTGGCGATAAGGCTCTTGCCAAGGCTCTATCTCACAAGCAACTGGAAATGTCTCCTGGCGACAGCTATGAGCTAACCATTCCGAAAGATGCTCCGGCGGGCGAATACACCTACTTCTGTGAACCGCACCGCAGTGCTGGAATGACTGGTAAGCTCACTGTTGGTAGCTAAGAGCCTAATTCCGGTTAATCACCAGGTTCTTCTCTGCCCTCTGAGTAGCTGAAAACACTGCTTGAGGGTTGTGGAGTAGTCTGATTCAGTGTTTTCAGCTTTGGCTGTTTACCCTTAGACGGAGGAGAACCCGCATGATGAAAAAACTACTGTCTGCCATTCTGTTAGCGATCGTGCTGGCTGAAGCCACTTTAACGCTGCCTGCTTATGCCGCAGATTTAGTGAATGGAGCCAAGATTTTCAATGCCAATTGTTCCGCCTGTCATATTGGTGGCAACAACGTGATCATTGCGAACAAGACCTTGAAGAAAGAGGCGCTGGAGAAATATGGCATGAACTCTCTAGACGCGGTCAAAACTCAAGTATCCAAAGGCAAGAATGCAATGCCTGCTTTTGTCGGTCGGTTAAGCGAATCCCAAATCGAGGATGTGGCTAGCTATATCCTGGAGCAATCGCAGAAAGGATGGTAAGTGCCTCTACTGCCTCCTAGTTGGGCATTGGTAGGCTTAAACTAGAAACAAATCAGCCCTCTCGACCTACCGAGAGGGTTTTGTTTTACAACAACTTCATAATTTGTTCCAACAGTTGCCCCAGAGCTAAATACTTCACGTTTTATATGCGCATTAATACTGATGCCGAAGTAAATCACCCAGGTAAAGCTATATAAAGGAGTGACAGAATTCCCTGTTGTATCATTACGGTTTCTTTACCTGATTCGGTTAATCCGCGTGGCACATCTAGCCTAAGCGCGATCGAGCCCACCCTGTCCCCTTCCCTGACTGCATTGAGCCGCCGGTCGAGTAGTTTAGTCCTGTTCAAGCCAGGGGCAAGTAGAACCCTGGGGTTACATTGGCAGTAAAGTCAAGTCATACTGTCCTTATATACAGGACAGTCCGCCAAGGCTAAAGGGTAAAAACACTATCCGCAATATCCGCACCAGATATTAAGGATTAATGTTTCATCAGGAGATTTACTTAAAGATTGTGTATATATCGTCTAGCAAAACCGAATTATTTCTATCTTTAGGGGTATGGTCTACTCATATACATAGAGATTGCTAGCTCAACGGTGATCCGGGCAACGACCTGATTCAAACTATTCTGTCTCAACTGACCAGCCGACTTAGATAAGCTTGCAATCTCAAACTAAGCATTACCGCTAGCGGTTCCTCACCCTAGATTCACGAGGCTTCAGGACAATGGTGATTTCTTTAAATTCCGGATTAACGAAAAGCGCACGGGTGTTGGTGTTATCTCAGCGCAAGCTCTACCAACATGTAGCAAACTGTGTGCGGTACGAGTTTGAAGACCTCATTCATAGCTTTGACACGATCGATGTTGTGTCTCCCGAAAACTCCTATGAGCAGTCCGCCAGGGTATTTCGCTGGCTCAAAAAGGTGACGCGCTCCGGTAAGTTAGCCGATGCCCTCAAGCCTGATCCCAATCCCTTTACCCTCAACAAAGAATACGATTTATTTTTTGCTCACTTCATTTCCCCTTGGGAGTTCCTGTCCGTTAGCTCCATCAAAGACTGGCGGAAAAAGTGCCGTAAAGCTGTCTGCTGTATTGAGGAAATCTGGGCTAAGGATGTTTATAGCTGGCGAGCGCTATTGGAACTGCTGCAAGAGTTTGACCATATTTTCGTCGGTCTGAGTCAAAGCGCGAAAGCGATCGAAGAACTGACGGGGGTTCCCTGCTCTTACCTCCCCCCCGGTATTGATACCGCCAAGTTCTGTCCGTATCCCAATTCTCCAGCCCGGGAGATCGAAGTGTTTAACCTGGGGCGACGCTCCTGCATTACCCATAAAGCACTGTTAGAGTTTACGGAACAGCAGGGTCGGCTTTATTACTATGACACCACCGGTAATATGAGCACTCCGGATCCTCGGGGTCATCGTCACCTCTTAGCTAACCTCAGTAAGCGGAGCAGCTACTTTATTGTTAACCGGGCTAAATTTGATCAGGTCGATCAAACGGGTGGACAGGTAGAAATTGGCTACCGCTACTTTGAAGGGGCAGCGGCGGGAGCGGTGATGATTGGCGATCGCCCAAACATTCCGGCTTTTTATGAGAATTTTGATTGGGAAGATGCGGTCATCCCAATGCCATTCGACAATCCCAACATTGGGGAAACGCTGACTTGTTTGAATGCTCAACCCGAACGGTTAGCCGAGATCAGACGGCAGAACATCGTTAACTCCTTACTCCGCCATGACTGGGTTTATCGCTGGAATGAAATCCTGCAAACCGTCGGCATTGAACCCACCGCCAAAATGCTGGCTCGTAAACGCCAACTGAGAGAATTGTCGGAAAAGATTTCTGTCCCCCGTTTGATCGCTAAAGTGAGTTAGCTCAACCCGCCAGTTGTGTTGGCGACTCTGGATACCCCCATCAGACCGAGCAGCGTGATCACTCTGACTCAACGATTAACCGCAACCGCAACCAACAACAATGCGATCGCAGACCTCACCTTATGCTTGACGGCAGAGGAACGGTTGCGATCGCGTTGTCCGTTTACAGCTTCTAATGGGCAACCCGTCTATTTGCAACTGCCGCGAGGCACGATTTTACAGGATGGCGATCGCCTCGCTTCGGACGATGGCATTGTCGTGCAAGTGGTTGCCAAGGCGGAACCTGTTTTAACAGTGACGGCAACCACGGATCTCGATCTGCTGCAAGCGGCTTATCATTTGGGGAATCGCCACATTCCATTGGAGATTACGACCACTTACCTGCGGCTATCTCCCGATCCAGTGCTACGTCATTTACTGGAACATCGCGGTTTACAGGTGATCGAGGAAATCCAGCCCTTCCACCCGGAAATGGGAGCTTACGGACATCACCATTCAGACAATGCCCATGCCTGATTCAGCGTTACTGGCGTTATTACAGTTAGCTAGTCCAGCCCTGCCGATCGGCGCTTACAGTTACTCAGAAGGTCTAGAAACGTTAGTCGAGCAAGGCACGATCGTCGATGCCGCCAGCCTCAATCACTGGTTAACCCAAGAACTGCGGTATGGCGCTGTGCGTCTAGAAGTGGCAATTATGGGACGAGCCTATCGCGCCACTCAGCAGCAGAACTGGGCAGAGTTAGCCGCCTGGAATGCCTGGTTATCGGCGGCGAGAGAAACTGAGGAATTGCGGCAGCAAAGTTGGCAAATGGGTCGATCGTTACTGCGGTTATTCCAGGATCTTTGCCCCGAGGCGATCGTCCCAGAAGTCTGCCAGTCCGACTCCTGCAATAGTGCGATCGGCATGGGGCTGATTGCCGCCTATTGGCAAATTGATCTCCAGTCAGCTATTTTGGGCTACCTCCATAGCTGGGCGAGTAATCTGATTAGTGCAGGGATCAAACTCATCCCCTTAGGACAAACCACCGGACAACAGATCCTGGTTCAGCTACACCCCCAGATTCAGGCAACGGCGCAAACCAGCCTCACGTTAACCGACGACGACCTGACTAGCTGTGGTTGGGGACTTGCCCTCGCCAGTATGACCCATGAAACCCAATACAGCCGATTATTTCGCAGCTAGTTAACCTAACTGGGGCTATAGGTCAGCGCCTGTTCTGCCGCCGTCAGGTCACTCTCTTGCACACCCAGCCGCAACACTCGCCCCGTCGGGCCCACAATTAACCGAGGGAGCGTCTGGTGATCAACCACCTGGAGGGTTTGCATGTTGTAGGTGGTATAGAGGGTGCGATCGGCATCAAAATCCACATCAATCACCGTTAAGGTCTTATACGGCGGTAGGCTGCCATTGAGTAACGGTCGGGGTCCGCTACCCAAGGCACTGGTATGAAGCAGTTCCAACTGACCGCGATGCCCCGGAAAGTAAGCGTGATGATGCCCACTAATGTAGGTATGCACCTTGTACTTCTCTAGCATGGCTCGCAGTTGCTCGGCATTTGCCAGGATCTCGCCCAAACTATCCCGCCCAACCGCCACGGCATACAGGGGTAAGTGACCGATCGCGATCCGCATTTTTGCCGCCTGCGCCGTAGGACTGGCTAACGCCTGTTCTGCCCAGGCAATCTGCTCCGCCGGAATCTGGGACGTAGAGGCATCCCAAACCAGGTAGAAGATCTCCCGTTGCTGAAACGTATAGTAGAAGGGAAATTTAGCACGATCGACAAACTGTAAGCCCGGATCATGGCGTGGATCATTCCAGTAGGCGGCGGCTAACTCCCGCTCATTGGCAAATAGAAAACCTCCCCGAATTGCCAGCGCTCCCGAGGCATCATGGTTGCCGATCGTGAAGCCAAACGGTAATTTCGCTCGGCGTAGGGGTGCCGCAATATGACGATCGAAGGCATCCCACATCGCCTGAATTTCAGCCGCATTGAGCGACGGGGATTGCCCTGCAACCATATCCCCCCCCGCCAGGACAATGTCTGGCTGCCAGTCAGGAATCATTTTAATTGCCTGATGCACCTCTGCTTCATACTCCGTAGAGCCATAGGCACTATTCAGATCGCTAATCACCACCATACGCACATCCCCCCGTACCGGTGCAAATAGCCCTTGGGGAGCTACGGCGGTTTTTGTCACCTGCGCCGGTTGTGCGATCGGGGATTGACCAGGGGAAGCGATCGTTGGTGAAACCGGAGAGCGACTACCCGCCGTCAACGCTCGGTGAGCTAAAAAGGCTAATCCAGCCCCCCCTGCCGTACCCCCCAGAATCAAAAACTGCCGCCGACTCAAACTCATAGTGCTGCTGCCAACCAATCCATTGCCGTCCTGATTATGGCTGAATTTGCTGAATTAGATCCATGACCTGTCGATGCACTCGTGACTCAGGAGTTGATTCGCTCAATCGTGCCGCCACTTCTAAGTCCACCAGCGCCACCGCTCGATCGTCTAAGCGATAGTGGGCTAATCCCCGCAGGTAGTAGTCTGTCGCCGTTTCCCCAATCACCCTGTCTGGATTTTCCGTCTCCAGGGCGATCGACTGGGCAAAATCGGCTTGCGCTCCTGCGACATCCCCCAGGTCATACCGCAGATGTCCCCGTTGGTAGAACGCCATTGGTTCCTGGATAGGCAGTTGCATGGCTCGTTGACAATCGGCGATCGCGGCAGATCTCTCACCCAGCAGAATATATTCCCATCCCCGCCCCAGATAAGCGGTTGCCAAGTCAGGATTGAGTTGGATCGCCTGTTCAAACGCCGCGATCGCCGCCTGATCATCCCCCCGCTCCCATAACACCCAGCCTCGCCGGACAAATACCGGGGCATCATAACGAGTTAATGGGACTGAAGCGACTTGAGCTTGCCCAGATTGGGGTTCAGGTTGCCGTTGAGCATTGAGATACCAGAGTACGCAGGCTGCTAATAGCCCTACCAGCAGAATCAGTTTCACACTCCAACTCAAGCTCCCGATCGCAGCAATGCCGAAGACCAGCAAAATGCCAATTAAGAAGCAAGTCACAATTCGGGTCAGTGGTGATGCCAGCATGTGAACAAACCGCAACGATGACGATGAAATCGGAGCCAGGGTATCTAGAATGAGTCGATGAACGCAGTATGCCCCAGTCAGAGATTAGCGCATCATTGAAGCCATCATGACCCAAGAGCCACCGCCAGACCCGAACCGACCTGAACCAGCCGAGCATTCCCTGGAGCCGAGGCAAGCCCGCCCTGTGTCATCGAGTCGGCGATCTCCAGGTCGTCGTCGGACTACCCGAGAACCAATGTCTGACCCAGTTCCCGGTGGCAGGCGACCGTTTTTGATCGCCCAAACCGTTCAAATCCTGCGATCGATGATTCAAACGTTAGAGTCTGTTGTTCGTCGGCTAGAAACCGATCCAGAGTTAACGGCTCCTCCCTCCCGTGGCATTGGGTCACAAATTTTGGTTGTGATCCGAGCCTTCCTCCCCCGGGCACTGAGTCGGCGGGTGTCTGATCCCGTACTGACGGGCGCGATCGCCGGTTTAGTCACCTTAGGAGTTGTCGCGATCGTCCTGCCGAACTGGCAACCAACTCCAGCCCCTCCGCCAGAGGTTGTCACCCTACCTTCACCGGAGGTGACACCGCCTCCAGACGCTGTCCCAACCCCAGAAGCCACTCCAACCCCGGAACCTGAGATCACACCAACTCCGACTCCGGAAGAGACGATCGCCACTGCACCAGAAGCCAGCCCCGTTGAGCCGGAACCGGAACCCTTACCCTCCGAACCACCGACCCCGGAGACTGAAGCCCCGATCGTCGAACCCTCTCCCGTTGTAGTTGAACCCGAGCCGCCACCCCCTTTAACTCCCGAACAACAACTGGTCGCCCTGATTCAAACCGAGGTGACGAAGCTGAGTGATCCCTACCAGAGTGGGCTAATTCAGACCGTGGAACCGGATTACCGCAGTAGTCGGCTGGTGATTCAACTGAATCCACAGTGGCATGAATTGAATCAAACTCAACAACGTGAGTTAGCCAATCAACTGCTACAGCAGGCGCAGGAACTCAATTTCAGCAAATTAGAGTTAACTGATTCGGCAGGCACATTATTGGCTCGCAGTCCCGTTGTGGGTACTGAAATGGTGATTCTGCGCCGATCGCAGTCCGAGCCAACGACTCAACCTAAAGCCGTCTGATACGCCCGCACCTGTAAATCGACTCCCGTAATCGCTGTCCCTACCACTACCGCATAGGCTCCAGCTTCAATCGCCCGCCGCGCCATGTCTGGGGAAGCAATGCCACCTTCACAAATAATCGGAGTCGTGAGGGAGGTCACAAGCTGATTGAGCAGATCAAATCCGGGGGGTTTAAGGTGGCTCGTCGCGGCAGTATAACCATACAGAGTTGTACCGACCAGATCCGCTCCAGCTTTGGCGGCAGCGATCCCCGCTTCCAGCGTATCGACATCTGCCATCACCAATTTTCCTAGCTCGGTATGAATGCGGTGGATCAGGGATGGCATCGTTTCTCCCCCCGGTCGATCGCGGAGAGTGGCATCGATCGCGATGATATCTGCCCCAGCAGCGGCGATCGCCTGAGCATGGTGAAATTGTGGCGTGATGTAGACATCAAAGCCGGGAATTTGCTGCTTCCAGAGTCCAATTATTGGCACTGAGAGCCGCGATCGTACCGCCGATACATGGGCTGGCGTATCCAAACGAATCCCTACCGCCCCTTGATTCACAGACGCTTGCGCCATTGCCGTAATCACGATCGGGTCGTGCATGGGTGACTCGGCAGGAGCCTGACAGGAAACAATTAATCCCTGATGTAGGGAGGGAATGATGGGAACATTAACGGACATAGGCGCTAGGAAAAAAACTGAAAAAGGCTAAAGGATTTTACCCCTTTAGCCTTCTCAAAGTATTCTCTCTAAGTTTCCCGAATGTCGTTAGCTGCGGCACCCAACCAGCGACTTACCGTAGGTATGATCTGGATTGCGGATCACACCATCTTCCAAATGCACCACACGATCGGCAGAGTCTAATAACCGGGGATCGTGAGTCACAATCAGAACGGTGCGACCACTTTCCTTCGCTAACTGCTGCAACAGTTGAATCACCGTTTGACCACTGTGAGAGTCCAGGGAAGCGGTTGGTTCATCGGCCATGATCAACTTCGGATTGCCTGCTAACGCCCGAGCAATAGCAACTCGTTGCTTTTGACCACCGGAAAGGTCACGCGGCAGATAGTTGACGCGATCGCCCAAACCAACCTGATGTAACAGTTCACGCGCTTGCTGCCGTCGAGCATTGCCCCGAATGCCTTTCACCTTCAGCGCTACCTCGACATTTTCAGCCGCCGTCAACGCTGGGAATAGGTTGAAGCCCTGGAAAATAAAGCCGATGTGGTTTAGGCGAAACTGGGCGAGTTGCTGGCGTGACATGCTGGTAATCTCTTGACCCAGCAAGCGAACATTGCCACCAGTAGGAGTCAAAATTCCCGCCAGAATTGAGAGCAGGGTGGTTTTACCGGAACCTGACGGTCCCATGAGTAGTTGAATCTCTCCTTGCGGAATTTCCAGGTCAATTCCCCGCAGCACCAGAGAAGATTCATCCCCAGACCGATATTCCATTTCCACACCCCGAGCAACGATCGCATTCTTATCGAAGCGTTCCATGACGATTGGGGTAGAAGCCGTATAGCTTTGAGTTCTAAGAAGTTCTGGGAAGCCAACTTGAGAGATAGTCATTACCGATGTCGCTTAGATGCTTGAGGGTGGATGATAGCTGTGAGGGGTGAGCGATGAGTCAGTAGGAAGTGAACTGCGAGGGGAAAGGCTACGTGGTGTAGGAAGTTATCCGTCCTTTGAGTAGATCCACAAGGGAGTAGATGGAATCCGTAACCTGAGCCACTATTTTGTTGAGCGTTGAGGAGTGTAAGTATCTTCAAGGATTTGAGAAGCTATATTACACAGTGTAACGAGCCAATTCACCACACAATACCACCCAACTGGGTAGAACTGGAGTCCTGTTGAGGGTGAGTTAGATAGACAAAGCTCGAATACTCTACGGACGCTAGATGAGGGAATAGGTAGATTACCGCTTGATGGCGATCGCTGCAAGGCAGCACCTCAACCTGACCGTCCTCAATCCACTTAACATCGCCATTTGCTTACTCATTCGGGACTATGCGTAGATGTCTTAGGGGAACAGAGCTTTTACGCAGACATCTAACTAAGGTTTAGGGCGAAGATTCAGGATTTATGCAGGGAACTATTATCCAGGTTTCCAAATTTTGTAAAGAACTAATACCGAATAGGTGCGCATTTTTTCTTTTATCCTAGAAAGGTGTCTCGGTAGTTACACAGTGGCTGATAGTGAATTTGACGGTTCTAGTGCTTCGATGGTTCCAACCCGGAGCAATGGACTCAATTGGCTGATCCGCTGCTATCGGCTGTTACTCTTCATCGATCGCGCTCCTGATGTCACCACCCTAAACCCGGCTATCCGTTTAGGTAGACTTGGCAAGAACGTCGGTATAGCCATCTGGCATAGCTACTACCTATGATTAGTAGTTTTGCTCGATCGCTGAGAGTCACCAGTCAATTGATTTGACGCACACCGATCAGGATGGTGCCCGCAAGCAGCCATCTTCCAAGTAAGCAATGCGATCCGCAAGATCAATGATGCGAGGGTCATGGGTCACCATTAGCACCGTCTTACCCGCTTCCTTCGCCAGGGTACGCAATAGTTCAACTACCGTGTGACCACTGTGGGAGTCCAGCGCCGCCGTCGGTTCATCTGCCATGATTAATTCGGGATTTCCCGCTAACGCCCGGGCGATCGCTACCAGTTGCTTTTGCCCACCGGACAAATGCCGGGGCAGATGGTTGGCTTTACTCGCCATTTTGACCTGATCTAATAGTTCCAATGCCCGTTGTCGCCGCTTACTGTGACCATGTACCCCTTCAATCTTGAGGGTCACTTCGACATTTTCCAGGGCCGTCAGAGCCGGAAACAAATTAGATTCCTGAAAGATAAACCCGATATGTTCCAAGCGAAACTGAGCCAGTTGCTCCCTGGACATGACAGTAATCTCGGCTCCGAGCAGTTGAACGGAACCAGCGACTGGAGTTAAAATTCCCGCCAGGATGGAGAGAAGGGTGGTTTTTCCGGAACCCGATGGGCCCATCAGCAGGTGAATATCCCCCCGATGAACCGCCAGATCAATGTTTTTGAGCACGTCAAACCGTTCATTTCCCGATTGGTAAGCCATGCTCACCGCTCTGGCAACGATCGCGTAATGGACATGCCCATCAGCCATGACTGAGGTAGAAGCAACCTGATCCGCGTTTGGAGTAGGTTCAGCAAGATTTACTTGAGAATCAGCCATTAATTAAGCGTATGTGAATGAATGGACTTCAACGGTGTATGTAAGGAGCGGTGAGGAACAACACCGAGCAGCCAGAACCGAGAAAGTGTTCATTGAGCGGAAGAGCAATTGCTCGATATCCAAGACTAGCTGTTAGAATGCCTGTTCTCAGTGTAGCGAACAGCCACGGTTTCCACATCATTCACAGCCATGCTTACTCGAAGTTTAACTCAAGCTTTAAACACAATTGCCGGATCAACCCGAGTCACTTTTTGAATCGCAAACATTGCCGATCCCACACACATGATAATTGTCACCCCCAAAATTCCGATCGCGGTCGCCGGGGTAATCAAAATCATGATGCCTTTCGCTGACATCGTCCAGGCTCCTAGACCGACACACAATGCCATACTGGGCAAATATCCCAGAATTGCCATCCACAGGGCTTGTTCGGTAATAATCCCAGCAATCACCCAATCCGAGGCACCCATGGCTTTCAACGTCCCGAACTCTTTAATGTGATCGGCAACAGAGGAATAAAGAATCTGGCTGACCACCACCATGCCGACAATGATCCCCACCACAGACCCTAACCCGAGGATAAACCCTACTCCCGTCCGGCTTTTCCAATAGGTGCGAGTTTTATCCGCAATCTCCGCCTGGGTATAAACTCGGGTGCCTGGTAATTGCTTTTGCAACCGTTGTTTTAACTCTTGCAAATCCTGTCCAGAATTAGCTCTGACTAGAATATAAGTAATAGGATCGGTAAAGGATAGCGGTTTAGGCGGCGCTACATTGGCGATCTGTTCATCTGGCACCGTCGCAAAGGAATTTTCGCATTTAATATCCCCATCCATCAGACGACAGTTTAAAGACGAGGTTAATCCGGCGGTGGCATAGGCATTGGCGTTTTCTAACGAGGTAAACAGATAAGCGCTGGACGCGATCGATTGGGTGTCAGTCACCGTTCCAACCAGTTTGGCAGGCAAGGAACCAATTCTGCCGATACTACCAACCTGATGCAAATCCAAGGTATTGCGGCTAGCGCGATCGATCAGGACAGTGTAAGGAGCCGTCAAATCGGTCAGGCTACCACTGATAAATTGCCAATTTGCGGCAAATAATTGCCCTTTCGGATCAAAACCATAAATTCTCACGGGTTCGATCGAGCCGGTTTGCGATCGCCATAACCCTGTGCGGATCATCAATGCTTCTGCCCGCGCCACCCCCTTCACCTCTCTGGCAGTGACCAAATTCTGCAATGGCATCGGTAGGGTGACTTCCAGTTGCAGCATGTCCTCCGACCCCACCCAGAGATCCGCCGAAGACTGATCAATCAGTAAGGCTGTCGATCGCGTAAAGCCATTCAAAATTCCGGTCTGGATCGTCACTAAGCTCACGGCAAACATGATCCCCGCTTGAGCGACCAGGAAACGGGGAATATCCTCAAACAGGTTCTTACGAGCAATGGAAGCCATAGGCTAGGCATAAGGTTTCCTACATCTTAAAGGAGAACTTTAATCCCAGGAGGAGACAAGTTTACGATCGCCAACAAGGTTTTGTTATCAGGTCAGGTTGCATGATTGGGTTCTGCAATGCATCGGACAGATCCCCCCCAACCTGCGGTAGCTTACTGATTAAGATGTAATTAACAAACCCTGTAAATCATCTACAGCCGCCTCAGTCAAATCGAGAGTGACTGAACCCACACGACCATTGGAGAGAAGTGCCAACTATGGCTTACGAATTTGCTCAACACGTTCTGGATCAGCTAGCTACGGCAACAGAAATTTTTGCTGCTGGCTATGTTGGCATTAACTTCGTGATTTATTCCTGGAAACGGGCAGAATCGGAATCCAGCTTAACCCAGCCGACTGTCATCCCCGAAACCACCGCCGTCCCGGAAGCCCCCTTAGAGGTTTTACAGCCATTACCCCTCTCATTACCCAAACGGGAGTTGGTGGAAATTGCCGCCACTACTAGCACCGAGGCAACTCCGATGCGGCAACTGGTTGATCTAAATGAATCACCTCGTCCTGCCGCCCCCCTCCCTAGCGTCAATCTTACCCCTGCACCCGCCCATCTCCCTGACGCTAGTGAAGATGACCTGGTTGAGGCTGAGAGTGAGTCACCGGCTTTAGTCCCACAGGCTCTTACTCCAGAAGCAACCGCGATCGCTGATACGACAGAAGCAAAAACGGGTCAACCGCAGCCAGTCAGCGAACCCACCCCTGAACCTCCCGTCACTAAACCTGTGCTGAAAACGCCGCCAGTCCGACCTGGGAATTTAGGACAGTCAAATATCGCCAGAGCTACATCTCAGACCACCCAAGCAGAAGATAAATTGACAGAGGAAGACTAATACAGTACATTTGTACCAGCTTCACTTCAATGCTCCATACATGACTGCCTCCACACTGCTGGGGGCTATTTTTTTGCTAAGGGCTGAAAAGCTAGCGTGAGGCGTATCACGATCGCGTGTGACTCCTGGCACGGCAAAAATTGCGATTTTGGGCGATGCTATAGATACAACTCAGATTTTCTGACAGTAGAAGAAAAATCAGGACTCTACCAGGGCGATCGCCCAGAATGAAACAGCGTATGGTTGTCAATCGTGCATCAGCTAAGGTGATTACCGGGGAACTAGAGTCCGATGAATTGGAATGGTTAAAAACCCGAGTTGCCGATCTAGAGCGGCAATTAGCTGATGCCAAACTGAAACAACACAGTTTGCAGCGGCAAGAAGCACAATATCGCGCCCTCGTCCAACTGGCGAATTGCATTATTCTGCGGTGGGATACCCAGGGGAGAATCAAATTTCTCAATGCCTACGGTCAGCGTTTCTTTGGCTTTCGAGCCGAGGAAATTTTAGGCAACAGCATTTTTGGGACGATCGTGCCGTTGACCGAATCGTCGGGACGAGACTTAGAGGCGATGATTGCCGATCTGTGTCAGCATCCCGATCGCTATGCCCATAACGAAAATGAAAATCAATGCCGGGACGGTCAGCGAGTCTGGATCTCCTGGTCGAATAAGCCAATTTTAAATGACCAGGGAGAGATCGTAGAAATCCTCTCCGTAGGGAGCGATGCCACCGAACGCCGCCGCACCGAAGAAATTCTGCGCCAATCAGAAGCCCAGTTACGGGAGCAAACCGCCGCCCTGCAAGCCACCCTTTCGGAACTGAAGCAGGCACAGACCCAATTAGTCCAAAGCGAGAAAATGTCGTCGTTGGGTCAATTGGTAGCGGGTGTTGCCCATGAGATTAATAACCCAGTTAATTTTATTCATGGCAATATTTATCCCGCCAGCCAATATGTGCAGGAGTTATTAGACCTGCTGGAACTGTATCAAACCCATTTCCCCGATGCGCCCCCCGAAATTGAGGACAAGATTGAGGAGATCGATCTGGAGTTTGTGGCAACGGATTTGCCCAAAATTATTTCTTCGATGAAGGTGGGGGCCGATCGTATCCGGGAGATTGTCCATTCCCTGCGCACCTTCTCGCGGTTAGACGAGGCAGAGGTCAAAGCGGTCGATATCCATGAAGGCATCGACAGTACGTTAATGATCCTCCGCAGCCGCCTCAAAACCACCTATCTGCGTCATGAGGGTGGCGAATATTATCGTCCAGACATCCAAATCGAGAAACATTACGGCAATTTACCCCAGGTACAGTGCCATGCCGGACAACTGAATCAGGTGTTGATGAATATTCTCAGCAATGCGATCGATGTGTTGGATGAAGTGGCGATCGCTGAGGGCAGTACATCCCCTGAAGCGCCAAGGGAGCAGCAACCTGGAGCCATTGCCCCCCAAATTCAGATTTGGACTGAGGCTATTCAATATGAAGTCGGTTTAGAGGATAATCCCGAACCCGTTTTGCAGGACTGGATTCGGATTCGGATTGCGGACAATGGTTGGGGGATGCCGGAAGAGGTGCGGCAACGAATTTTCGATCCCTTTTTCACCACGAAACCCGTCGGCAAAGGCACAGGCTTAGGCATGTCAATCAGCTATCAGATTATTACAGAACGACATGGCGGTCGGTTAGACTGCATTTCCAGACTGGGACAAGGCACAGAATTTGTGATTGAAATTCCCGCAGAAGTAGGACACCCAAAAAATTTGTGCCCGATCGAGGCAACGTGAGTAAAATTCTGGGGATGTTGATTCCAGTTACCCGATCGGCTTGTGCTCCTGAAACGTCTCCGGCAGTTCTTGCTATTAGTGGTTTGCGTCACTTGCTTCAGTTGGTCTAGTCCGGTTCCAACTCCTGTGGCGGCGCAGTCATCCCCTACCGTCACCCCGATCGGACAGAACGCAGGTGCCGTCGATCAATTACAGCAGCAACGATCGCAGATTGACCAGCAGCGATCGCAGATTTCCCAGGAACGGGAACGACTACAAAACCTGGAGCAGGCGGCACAGGGAACGTTGAAGGGATTACAGCATACCGTCACGGCAACCAGTGGACAGATCAAAACCAGTGACTCAGCCCTGCAACAAGCCACTGCCAAGCTGAAGCAGCTAGAAACGAAACTGGCGGTTGCCGAGCAAACCTTTCGCCAAAAGCAATTTTCGACCGTAGCGCGGTTACGCTTCCTGCAACGCCAGCCGGAGAATCGGGGTTGGGCAGTCCTCCTGCAAAGCCAGAATTTAAATCAGTTTCTCGATCGTCGCCGCCAACTGCGGCTGATTTACCAGAACGATCGCAAAACGCTCCTGAGTTTACAGACAGATGCCGAGCGGTTAAACCAACAACGGCAGCAGGTAGACCAGCAGAAAAACCAGATTGCCTTACTCAAACAGCAACTCCTGGCACAAAAGTCTAACATTGAGGAACAGCTTGCCTTCCAACGGGAATCCGTTGATCGACTCAAGAGCGATCGACGGGCACTACAAGCCGCAGAATCCCAATTGGAGCAGGATTCGTTAGCGATCGCCAGTATGATTCAGCAACGGATGGGAGGACAGGGTGGCATCGCCTTAACCATTCGGGGCACCGGACAATTAATGTTGCCGATTGCCGCCGAAATTACCAGTAGTTTTGGTTGGCGTATGCATCCAATTCTGGGCTACCAGCGCTTTCACTCGGGTATCGATTTTGGCGCAGACTACGGCACCTTGATCCAGGCTGCCGATAGCGGTACGGTAATTTTTGCCGGATGGTATGGGGGCTATGGCAATGCGGTGATTATTGATCACGGAAATGGTCTGACGACCCTCTATGCCCATACCAGTGAGTTTTATGTGGTGGAAGGGCAAGGAGTCCAACGGGGACAGGCGATCGCGGCGATTGGTTCTACGGGTCTGTCTACCGGGCCCCATTTGCATTTTGAAGTCCGACGCGATGGCGAACCTGTCGATCCGATCGCCTACCTATAGGACAGGCACCATTGGCGACCGCCGGACTAACCAGCGATGCAAGAGGATTAACAGTCCTCCCAGAGGCAATAGGAGGGCGGGAATGATGTCTAAACTACTGCGGGTCGCTAACCAGCCCATTGAGGTGGGAATCGTCGCGGCTCCCAAACTGGCCACACTGGTAATAAATCCGATCGCGGCTGGCACTAATGCCATCGCCACCCGTTGGGGCATTAACCAGATAGTGGTCGGGAAAATTGGGCCTAGGGCAAACCCAATCACGGGTAACACAAACCAGGCATTAGGCAATTGCCACCAGATCAGCAGTGCGATCGCCAGTAAGCCCAAACACCCATCGAGTAAGCGATTCGCACCCAGCCGCCGCACAAGTCGCCCCATCACCAAGCGTCCCAGCGTCAACCCCAACCAATAGGCACTGACACTATAGCCCGCCACCATCGCGGGAGTGCCCCGCCCCACGGCTTGCACACTATACGCCCAGTTGCCCACTGAACTTTCCATGCCGACATAGATCATTAATAAGAGTCCAGCCATCAGAACGATCGGCGTTCGGAGTGCCACCCGCAGGTTCAGACCAGCACTGGCGGTAGAGTGCATGTTCTGGCGGCGCATCGGAGGATAGCGATACCAGACTGCCCAGCCCATGCCGATGATTAGCCCGATCACGACAACCGCAAATACTTGATAAATTTGCCGCCAATCCAGATCGATCGCCAGTAAGGTCGTGGCTACGGCGGGTCCCAATAGGGCACCAATGCCATAAAAGGCATGGAGGATGCCCGTTAAATCGGCATGACGTTGATCGCTAGCAATATAGGTATTAATCCCGGCATCGATCAAACCAATACCCAGACCGAGTAAAATCCCCGCCGCTACCATCACACTCCAGAGGGGACTGAGGGCATAAATGATTAAAGCACTGGTTAGCAACACCGCCGCCACCAGCAACATGCGGGCTAACCCCAGCCGACTACTGAGGAGACTACTGGCAATCGCCGCCACAATGTAGCCACTCAGTTGACTGAGAAATAACAGCGTCACTGTAGCGGCAGTTAGATGGTAGGTTGCCTGAATCGAGGGAATCAGTACCCCTAACCCTCCTTCCACCATCCCGATCGCAATAAAGGCATAAAAGGAGAGGGCAACCCCAATCCAGCGTTCATAATTGATCATTATGAGTAGGCAGACGCAAGGCACTCTTCCTACTATATCGAGCCAAATTTAGGGCAGGGAAAGTCAGCTTTAACGTCGATCGGTTCAGCTAGTCAACTGTTGCGATCGCCCCCTAATCTCCCAATTCTGGGCGAATCGGCGGAGTTAAGGGGCTGAGTGAACAGCAATTAAGTGCCTTCCCGAAGTTTGTCCAGAACACTGCGGTCTTCCAACGTGGAGGTGTCACCAGAGACTTCTTCCCCTGCTGCCAGCGATCGCAGTAACCGACGCATAATCTTGCCCGAACGAGTTTTGGGTAAGGCATCGCTGAACCGAATTTCACCGGGACGCGCCAACGCGCCGATCTCCTGCACTACATGCTGCCGCAGTTCTTTGCTTAACTCATCACTTGCCGTGTAGTTGCCTTCCAGGGTGACAAAAGCGATGATTTCTTCCCCTTTGATTTCATCCGGACGACCGACGACCGCCGCTTCGGCAACGGCAGGATGGGAAACCAGAGCCGATTCGATTTCCATCGTACCCAGACGATGCCCCGCCACACTGATCACATCATCAACGCGACCCATGACCCAGAAGTAGCCATCTTCATCCCGTCGCGCCCCATCTCCGGCAAAGTAGGTGTATTTCCCATCCTGAGGGGGAATATGTTCCCAGTAGGTACGCCGGAAGCGATCGGGGTCACCGTAGACCGTCCGCATCATGCCGGGCCAGGGATGCCGCACTGCCAGGTAGCCGCCATCATTAGCTTTGACTGTATTACCATCCAGATCGACGACATCCGCCAGAATGCCGGGGAAGGGACGAGTGGCGGAACCCGGTTTAGTCGGAATCGCACCAGGGAGGGGAGTCACCATAATGCCGCCGGTTTCGGTTTGCCACCAGGTATCGACGATCGGGCAACGTTCGCCGCCAATAATCCGGTAGTACCACATCCAGGCTTCGGGGTTAATCGGTTCGCCCACCGTGCCTAACAAGCGCAAGGAGGACAGATCTCTGGCTTTGGGCAGGTGTTCGCCCATCTTAATGAAGGCCCGAATGGCGGTGGGAGCGGTATAGAAGATGTTAACCCCATACTTTTCGATCACATCCCAGAAGCAACCGGGATTGGAGGAGCGGGGTGCCCCTTCATACATTAAGGTCGTTGCCCCGTTCGAGAGCGGCCCATAAACAATGTAGCTGTGTCCCGTAATCCAGCCGACATCGGCCGTACACCAATAGACATCCGTATCCCGCAGATCGAAAATCCACTTGGTAGTCATGTGGGTATAGAGGTTATATCCTGCCGTGGTGTGGACGACCCCTTTCGGTTTGCCAGTGCTGCCGGAGGTGTAGAGGATGAACAGCATATCTTCGCTATCCATTGGTTCAGCCGGACAATCAGCGGAAATCCCTTGTTTCAGGTCATGCCACCAGTGGTCGCGTCCTGGTTCCATCTGGACTTTCTGCGCCGTCCGCTGCACTACCAGCACATTCTGCACACTAGGAGCATGATTATCGGCTAACGCTTTGTCTACCTGATCTTTCAGCGGCACGATCGCATCTTTCCGCCAGCCCCCATCCGCCGTAATCACCAGTTTGGCTTTGCCATCATTCAGGCGATCGCGTAGGGCTTCAGCACTAAAGCCACCAAATACCACGGTATGGGGCGCACCAATTCGAGCACAGGCCAGCATGGCGATCGCGGCTTCGGGAATCATCGGCATGTAGATGCCAACCACATCCCCTTTCTGGATGCCCAACTGCTTGAGGACATTAGCGAACTGACAAACTTCCCGATGCAACTGGGCATAGGTGAGGGTACGCGAGTCACCGGGTTCGCCTTCCCAAATTAAGGCCGCTTTATTCCGTCGCCAGGTGGTCAAATGGCGATCGAGGCAGTTATAGGAAATATTGATTTTGCCGTTGACAAACCATTTGGCGAAGGGCGGTTGCCAGTCGAGTACGGTATCCCATTTTTGAAACCAATCTAATTCTTGTTCAGCCAGTTCTGCCCAAAATTTCTGTGGATCGGCTTGGGCACGGGCATAAAGTTGCTCATACTCTTCCAGGCTTTTGATCTGTGCCTGCTGGGAAAACTCGGCAGATGGAGAGAACAGCCGATTTTCATGCAGAATGGATTCGATCGTCGATTGTGACATGGCAGTTACTAAGGTCTGGATAAAACGCGACTGGCGATCGGCTAGCCGCAGTATTGAACTTCAGTGCAATTCACTGATAGTCAGTAGCACCTTTCAACACAATACTGGATTTGGAGCAACCTGCTAGTTACTGGTTGTAACGATACAGCGTGTACTGAGATCTTTTAGTGGGATAGCTGAGAATAGTTAGCAGTTTGATGCTGATTTTTTGAGGCTATTTCTAAGTGGAATTTGGGGGTTGATTGCTGATATAAGCATTTTAGGCAAGGGCTTTCAAGCATTTTTTAGCGAGTGATTGTGTTGATCAAAGTTACATCCTATTGCCTTGAGAAAAATTGTGCGTTTATCTCTCTTCTTAGCAGGTTTAGCTGATACAGGAGTAGGAAATGACAGGTTAGGGGCGCTCATTAAGTAAGTGGGTGTAAATACCTGAGGATGGCAGGAGCATTGATTATTCGTCCTTGGTCATTCGTAAACAGTATCTCCAAATGACGAGTGACGAGTGACGCTACGATGTCGCAGATAATTGCCTCTACCTACTTAAGATTCTTAAACTAAGGCTAAACCATGACCTTGGAACGACGATCGCTTCAGACTAATGGTTTCAACGTCGAGGTTTAGCGTTAAATGTTAACTATTCAATGCCAAATCCAGTGACAGCTTTTGCGGCGATCTGCGGAATACTGAGCGTATCTTGCCCCAGTCCGACTCGCAAACTTCTCTGGTTATGGCTGCATCCCAGACGGTATACGACACAATGACCGATATCCGTGCCCCGCAACGCTTTCGCTGGCGCAGGGGATTGCAGTGGCGAGATACTCGTGCCCTGCTGTTAGGCGGAGGCGATATTGCCGCCTTAGCGATCGCGGGTCGAGTTGCCGCCCATTTCAACCAGTTTTACTCCCCGTTACCGCCCCAGTTGATCTTGGGAGATTGGCTAGGCTTACCAGGAGCCTATTGGATTTTGCTCGCCGTTGTGTTGGTGCTGTTTACCCGCAATGGCTTGTATACCTCCCTCAGCCAGTGGAAAAACTATGTCCGGGCAGGGCAGTTAATCAGCCTGGTCTATTTAGGGGCGATCGTGCTGATCTACTTTTATGATCCGAAGCTGGCTCCACCCCGATCGCTAATGTTAACCGCCTGGTTCGGTAGCATGGGCAGTGTGATCAGTTTGCGCTTAATTCTCAGCCTGGTACTGAGGCGGTTTGAACAGGCACAAACTAAAGTCTTTCTCCTTGCCTCTGCCGAACGGTTGCCCATACTTGCCCATATTCTCAAGCAGCGATCGCGCTACAACATCGTCGGGGCATCCCTGGCAAGCACCAGTAGCACAGCCGCTACCATGCAGGCGATCCTGGCTTCGGGGGCACAGGAAGTGTTAGCCGAAAATTTGCCCCATACCGAGTTAGCTTCTGGGTTGTACTGGCAGTTACGCCGATCGGGGATTACCCTGCGCCTGATTCCTTCCAGTGTTGAGATGCTACATCGGCGGGGAGAACCGGAAGTGATCGCGGGACTCCCGACCTTACGGATGCAAGCCACCCCCCTGAGTGGATGGGATTATCGCCTCAAGCGGTTGATTGATCTGATCGGGGCTGTCGTTGGTTTAATTGTCCTGGCTCCCGTGTTTGTGGCGATCGCGATCGCGATTAAACTCACCTCCCCCGGTGCTGTCTTCTTCCGGCAGGAACGCATGGGCTTACATGGGCGCATCTTTCACATGTGGAAGTTTCGGACGATGGTTGCCAATGCCCCTGCCCTGCAAGCCAGCTTAGAACACCAGCATCAGACCCATAGCCAGGTCATGTTTAAACTGAAGCATGATCCACGCATTACCCCCGTGGGACAGTTCTTACGCCGAACCAGTTTAGATGAGTTACCGCAACTATTTAATGTTCTACTGGGACAAATGAGTTTAGTGGGACCCCGTCCCCTGCCTTTACGCGATATTGAACGGTTTGATCCCTGGCATCACACTCGCCATCAAGTTTTACCGGGCATCACCGGGCTATGGCAGATTTCTGGACGATCGGAGATTGAAGCCTTCAACGATGCGGCACGATTGGATTTGTACTATATCGATAACTGGTCACTCAACCTGGATCTCGATATTCTGCTGGAAACGATCAAAATCGTGGTGTTTGGCAAGGGTGCGTATTAGCGAAGGCAGCGTAGCATAGCAAAGGATATTGCCCAACCGCTAGCAGATGCCATGCAAGACTCCAAATCGATCGCGCCTCCTGCCCTTCGGGGCAACCTGCTCGGACTTCTAACGGCAGCATTCTATATCCTGTTCACCCTGTTGCCAGATAGCAATAGTTTAATGCTGTCCTGGCCGTGGGTATTTCTCTGGCAGGTCGGGTTAATTTGTCCGGTACTCTGGCTGCTGGGCATGTTGTGGCAACGTCAACTCCGGTGGTTAGGGCATCGGCTGGATTGGTTAGTCGGAATATTAATTGTGGGATTGGTCGTGTCGGCTGGCTTAGCGACGTTTCCCAGACAAGCCCAATGGCATAGCTGGACAGTATTCTGTACGTTAGCGACGTTATATGCGGTTAGTAGTTGGCTGAGTACCCGCGATCGCCGCGTCTGGTTACTCACTATGCAGGGCTACTTAAATCTGGCATTCATCGCCATCAGCTTACTCCTGTGGACGGGTCAAACTCTGTTACCCGAACTCTCTCGTTTGCAAGAATTTCAGCGATTTGGCATCAGTTTACCCTTTGACTTCTCCAACATCGAGTTACGCAATTGGGCACCGATCGGCCACCAGAACTATGTCGCGGGTTATCTTACTCTGGCACTCCCCTTACTGGTCGCCTTAGGGATGATCCATCGAGGTCGCCAACGCTGGTTATGGGGAACGGGCATTGGACTGGGCTTGATTGCCCTTTATACCACCAGTTCTCGCAGTGGGTGGCTAGCGATCGCCGTGTTAGCCGTCATCACCTCGGCTCTCATGTTATGGCGGTCTACCCTGCCGAAACGCTGGTTAGGCATGATCAGTGTCGTTGGCGTAGTTGGTCTGGGACTGATTATTCTCAGTAATAATCGCCTGCGATCGCTGCTGAGTGGACAATCCGGCGGTGAGTCTGCCTTCCGCATCATCACTATGACGACAGGGTGGCAAATGGGCTGGAGCGATCCGCTGTCTGGAATTGGTCTTGGTGGCGTACCCTTGCTCTATCAAAAATTCCGTCCCGGTTGGGCAGGGCGCGAAGCCGAACTGGTGTATCAACTGCATAGCACCCCCGCGCAGCTATGGGCAGAATTGGGGATCTGGTCGGTATTGGTCGGAGTGGGAGCGATCGCTGTTCTGAGTTATCTCGGCATTGGCTGGTGGCAATGGCGGCAGCGAGAATCTCGGGTCAGGGGGCGATCGCTGGTAGAGGAAATCGGGAGTGGGGAAGATGAGGGAGATGAGGAGGCTGGGGAAGAGGGGGAGGTAGCAAACTTAAGTCAACTTCTGACTGGAGATTTATCCTCCGATCACGGGCTGATTGGAGCAATTTACGCTGGATTCCTTGCCTATGGCATCGTTAGTCTGACCGATTATCAACTCGATAACCTGGCAATCAGCGGCACTCTGATGATTTATCTAGCCGTCCTCACCTCTGAATTCCGTTCTCCCCCATCCCCCCTCTCTCCCTCATCCTGTCTCTTATACACATCTCCA
>NZ_JBLZFZ010000069.1:0-37693 GCF_050753385.1 Pantanalinema rosaneae CENA516 | reverse complement strand
GTCTCGTGGGCTCGGAGATGGTGTATAAGAGACAGTGGGGGAGGTGGGGGAGCGCCAGTCGAGAATCCAGGTTTGGTCAGTAGCGGGTTGAAGAGCCGGGGCATTGGCGGCAGGACGAACGGCAATTAGGCGAACTTCGTAGCGTTTTTTGTAATTATTGCTGTCTAATTCGACGATCGCATCGCACCGTCCAGTGGGCACTTCGTCTTTGTAATGTCCCCACCACAGCCCTGCAAATCCTTCCGACGTAGAATCATCCCGTACCGTGAACTCCGTTTTGATATAACGAACGGTTCCCCCTTTCCAATCTTGAATATTCCTATTCCAGACCTGCTCAAACCAACAATTTTGAATCAATAATTTGGGGACAGGATTGCCCATGCCACAGGGTTCCAACAGCTTCAGGGCTTGAAATAATTCCTTGCCCAGTTCTGCCACCGTCACTATGCGATCGCCTTGAATTGCTGGAGCTGCTACCGCATCCGATTGTTGGCATAACTGTTGATTAATTGCCTCAGTAAATAACGGCAAATTTTCGACGGGTAAACTTAATCCCGCCGCATAGGGATGTCCCCCAAATCGATGCAGTAAATGTTCCTGGTCTTTGACCAGTTGGTAGAGGTCAATACTGTTGACCGATCGGGCGGAGCCACGAGCTAGGGGCAATGGGGAAGGTGAGGAAGATAAGGGGGTTTCGGAGGTGCTGAGGAGAATGGTGGGTCGTCCGTATTCCTGGGCAATTTGTCCGGCAACTAAGCCGAGAACGCCGGGTTGCCATTGTTCGTCGGCCAGGACGATCGCGTAGGTAGTGGAGAGATCCAAACGGGATAGGCGATCGTTGACCTGCTGGAGGACATCTTTTTGGAGAGCTTTGCGACGGGCATTGGCTAGTTCAGTCGCTTCAGCCAGTTGGTGACAGAGAGTAGCGTCCTGGCTGGTCAAAAGTTCGACACAAAAATGGGCATCACCTTGAATTCGGCTGACGGCATTAATTCGCGGCCCTAAGCCAAAGGAAATATCGGTGGGACGATCGCCGCTGCGCTTACACAGTTCTAGCAGTTTGGCGATCCCAGGGCGAGTTATGGTTAATGTCCCTGATTGCTTTTGCAGTTGTTCAATGCCCCGTTGTGCCAGATAACGGCAATCGCCTTTCAGTTCTACGAGATCAGCAATTAGCCCGATCGCCACTAAATCTAACAACTCCTCCAGGGGCTTTTGCGGTACATCCGGCAGGGTTTGATACAGCGCTTCGACTAACTTGTAGGCAACGGCAACTCCCGACAGGTGATAGAGCGAATGCTCGGTTGGTAAATAGCGGGGATTAATAATGGCGGTAACAGGCGGACGATCGCTGGGTAAGGTGTGATGATCCGTGACGATCACATCCATTCCCAGTTCGCCAGCATACTCAATTTCTGCCAGGTTTGTGCTACCTGTGTCGCAGGTGACAATCAGCTGACACCCTTTTGTCTGTAGGGTATCAATCCCCGATCGCGAGAGTCCGTGGGATTCCGTCAGACGATTGGGAATGTAGTAAACCAGGGTTTGGTCGGGAATAAAAAATTGTCCCAAACCATCCCATAACACGGAGGTTGCTGTCACACCATCAGCATCAAAATCGCCCCAAATTGCCACCACTTCCGATTGAATTCGGGCTTGCTGCAAGCGATCGACCGCCCAGGTCATCTCCTGCCCAAACTCGAAGGGGCTGGTGGGCTGATAGTGCTGATGATTCAGGAAGCCCGCTAATTGTTGGGGATCACGAATGCCCCGTTGCCACAGCAGTTGCGCCAGATGTTCCCCTGGACTGCCAGCCAACTGACGGGCGATCGCCTGCCGAAAGGCATCCGGTAACTCAACTGTTGGATGGATCTGCCATTGCACAAATGAGTCGGGCATGGGGAATTACAGCAATAGGAGTGGTTCTACCCTAGCAACGATTGTTTATCTCGGTGCGATCGACCTGTCTGAATTCAAGATTTATTCGGACGGCGACGGGGACGCTTCCAAACTGCCCGTTCGGCTTTCTCGCGTTCGTAAGCAATCAATTTGCCATAGTAATCGTGTTTGCTCAGGTTCATCGAGAGGAACACATGCTTCCGCACATTACCAAAGCCTTTGCGAGAAAAGAACTTGATCGCGGGTGTATTCTCCGGGTCGGTGTCCACCATCATGAACCGCGCCCCATCATCGATCATCCGTTCGACCAACTTATCGACTAACTTGTCGGCAATGCCTCGCCGCTGAAACGCTGGATTCACTCCTAGCCAGGTAATGTAGCCATAGGTCCAGGAGGTTTTATTGATAATCGTGCCGAGAATGAACCCAGCCAATTGGTCTTGCACCTCTGCCACCAGACAATACTCCGGATCGGTATTAAATAACCCGATCACTTCCCACTGATCCCAGGTGCGATAGATATAGGGATACAGGTCACTGGTAAACAGCGTTTCACCGAGATGAAAGACTGGAGCCAGATCATCAATTTCCATATCCCGGATATCGATCGGGGGTAATTCAACCTCTTTAGTAGCATCTGTCATAATAGCGAATCAGAAGGATAAACAAGATGAGAAAGTAAGTTGATATATGCTAAAGCATACAAAAAAGTAGATTAGAAAAAGGATTTAGAACAGAAAATATTTTGTCGTAAGGTTGTCTGAAAACTCATATTTAGATAATAGGTCGTTTAAGCAAGAGAAAACTGAAGAAAGTAATTATGTTTAATAAAGTCAACCTAATAGCAGCATTTGTTTTAATCCCCTTTGTTGAAGTTGGTACAACTATTTTATTGACTAAGGTAGTTGGGGCGGTAGTCACCTATTCACTATTTGCGGTTTCTAATATTTTAGGGTTGATCATTCTGTGGTTTCATTGGAAGAAGGTTAAGCCTTTCTTAGATCAGATGAAGATAATAGTTGAGTTGAATGAAGAAGAGAAAACTCGACGATATGCAGACCCTAATTTTCAAAAGCAGATGATAGATCTCTATCAATTTTTTGCAAGTGTAATTCTGCTGTTAATTCCAGGATTTATCACAGACTTAGTGGCTTTTTATCTGATATATCTCTTAACGCGAAATACAAATATTCCAACACCCCAGGCAAATGATTAAAATGGAAAATCATTGCTTTCTTTAAATCAATTCTAAGGGAATCTCTTGAATATCTTCCAAGTTGGGAAGTTCAAATGAGGAGAATGTATTCACTCGATTTGATGATTCAGAGATTGGATTGGATTGCTCAATTGCCTGTCGATCGCAGCGCACAACAAAATTACACATTTGGCATTGGTCAATGCCAGTATTGATTTGGGGAAAGGCTTCGCCCTGGTGATAGTGGGCTAACCAATCAGTCAATTGATCCAGTAAACGAATCAAGTCTTTCCGAGTTTGCTCATGTCGATCGCAACTATAGTTCAACTGATAACTCTGAGGTGGCGGTGCGGACTGATCACCTAGCGTTGGAGTTTGGAAAAACCAGTAGATCATGGAAAGCTGATCAGGGCTATAGGGACTGGTTTCAGCTAACACAAACAGATACAGCCGCGTTTGCCAGCTTTGCCACAATTGCTCCGGTTGACGTGGACGCGGATAGGTTTTCCAGTCCAGAATTCTGGCAGTCCAGGGATTCGACAGCAGCAAATCATAACGCACTGAAAGTAAGTAGCCCTGAAACTCCAGAGTGCGATCGTGTTCCGTCTGCTGCCACACTTCACTCCCCTCTGGCAACAACGCCAGGATCTCTGGAGCCGCTTGCGTAAACGAGTGAAACCACTGCCGTAAACGATCGTCAGCTTGCAACATCGGTTCTACAGGTAAACCAAGCTGCCACTGTTGCAATAACAGGTGAAACTGACTACCCTGCTGTTGCCGTTCCTGTTGGGCTAGATCGGTGGGTGCCGCTAACTGCTCTAAATAAATATGTTGAAATTTGCGGGGGCAGGTGGTTAACAAGCTCAGTTGAGTTTGAGACAACCGCATGGGAAAGCTGGAAACAGGTAAGCTCACAACCGTTTGAGTCATTGCTTGAGTCGTGACGATCGCTGCCTGATTCAGATCTGCTGACTGCATTCCGACACCCGTTCCCTCAACTATTCCTTCGTCAATACAAATACACTACCTTCATTCCCCCGCCCAATCCGCAGATCTTTGTCCAGGTAGGTAATATCTAACCAACCCTGCTGATCGCGATTACTAATATTGAAGTCGATCGCAGGCAACCGTTGCCCGGATTCTAGTTGGCGAATAAAGTTGGCTGGCGACTGATAATCGACTAATCGTTGCAATCCCAACACCGATCGCTCAAAAATCACATCCACACGGCGATCGGACACTGGCATATAGCGGGCAGCGACACTGACCAACCCCTCTAAAAAGGGCAATCCATACACTTCAGCAATATTGTAAACTCTGGCTTCAGCTACCCGAATACATTGATAGACCTGCCCTAACTTCAGCAACGGCAACTGATCAAGGCCCAAAATGCCGCGACTCGTGGTGTAAAGCAAACGCCAATCGCCATCCAATAACTCTCCCGCTTCCACCGGACGGGGCGTAGGGTTCCGATCTTCCAATTGGGCAACGGCGGCTAGAATCGACTGCTTGCCCGTCTCCGTTACCAACAATCCCCGATTTTTGCCTGCGATCGCTTCTAGTAATTCTGCTTTACCCAGCATGATCGTAAGTCCTTATGATGATTGGTCTTGAATCAGCCCAGGGCGATCGGCACTCTGTAATCCACCGAAAGCCATCATGCCTTGCTTTACCGCCCTATCCTCCCCATCTTCCCAACCTCCCTACTTTGCGAACCTCCCGACCTGCCTCTCCTTAACTCCAACTCTCTCCCAAGTCAGAACCGCATCTGTTTCCCACGAAACTTGGCAGGGCATCCTAAACTCAGATAAGGTTTAAGTAAATATTGCAATGTATTGTAATGGTGATACACTCTGGGTGTTTCATCATCATGCCTATCATCAGCAGTGCGTCTGTGGCATATTGGTTTCGGTACCGTAACCATCGTTTCTATCTGACCTTAAGGTTTTATGACATACAATCCCTCTCTGCGCGAAGAGCCAAGGTTTCAGCGAGCTAGCGTAATTCCAGAACGGCACGATACCTCCATTCTAGATTGGTTGGAGCAATCGGGTCGTTTGCTGGCACGGGACAATGCCGATTTTGACTATGTTGATGATGAAGAAGAAATTAACGAGTTGATGGCAACGGATGATGGCTCGTTTGATCTAGATGAAGATGATGATGATTTGGATCTAGAAGACTAGGAAAGAGTATTGACAAATCATTGATGAGTCTGCATTATTAACGCGTCTTTTGATCCTGACCGTCATCGCTGGTGTGTGAAGTGTGTGGAGTGAAGTGAAATCCTGTGGACGCGAAATTTCTTACTAGTCGATCAACCAAACTTTCAGGAACCCTGTTGTTCGTTCTACTGGTGACTGGATTAGGGGTGGCGGCACTCTTGCTTGACTGGGCAGCCGGACGATCGCCGTTTGAACTATTCTCCCTAACCCTACCAATCTGGGTCTCTGCCGTCGCCTCTGCCGCCTTAGGAATTTGGGTCGTGCCCATGCTCCGAGCCTTAAAAGCCGGACAAATTATTCGGGAAGACGGTCCGCAAGCTCATTTGAAGAAAGCTGGCACCCCAACAATGGGCGGCATTTTCTTTATTCCCGTCGCGCTAGTCGTGGCTCTCTGTTGGTCTGGGTTTTCGGCTCCGGTTGTTGCGGTTTCTGTGCTCACCTGCGGCTATGCCGCGATCGGCTGGTTAGACGATTGGCAAATTATTCGGCGGAAGTCGAATAAAGGAATTTCTCCCCGCACGAAACTGAATTTGCAAATTGCGATCGCCGTTGCCTTTTGTCTCTGGATGAAAGTGACCCAACCCGAGAGCATGACCAGCATCGCCCTGCCTCTGGGATTAACTCTTCCTCTGGGCTTCGTGTTCTGGCTCTTAGCCGGATTTGTTCTGGTTGCCGAAAGCAACGCGACGAACCTGACGGATGGCTTGGATGGTTTAGCCGGTGGCACCGCCGCGATCGCCTTCCTGGGTTTGGGTGCCCTGATTGCCCCCAATCATCCGGAGTTAATGCTGCTGTGTGCCTGCTTCAGTGGCAGTTGCCTCGGTTTCTTAATCCATAACCGCAACCCTGCCCGTGTTTTCATGGGAGATACGGGGTCACTGGCGATCGGCGGGGCACTAGCCGCGATCGCACTTCTGAGTAATAACTTATTTGCACTGGTGATCTTAGGCGGGCTATTTCTGGTAGAAACCCTATCGGTAATTGCTCAGGTCAGCTACTACAAAGCCACTAAAGGTCCTGATGGCATTGGCAAACGGTTGTTTAGAATGTCTCCTTTCCATAACCATCTGGTGCTGGAAGGCTGGTCAGAACCCCGGATTGTAGCGCTGTTTTACCTCGTCGCTGGATTACTCGCCTGTTTAACGCTGGCGGTTTGCTGATTCCCGCCGATCACGCCACACGGGTCACAGCCGCAGCAAAATTAGCCGATTACATCAATCATTTACATCCCGAGAGCCAGAACTGGTAGGTCGCTAATTGCCCCGGTTCTGGCTCTTGCAGTATCGACTGCATCTAAAATTGCCAACGTGCGGCTAAATAAATCGCGATTTTGTTGTCTGGATGATTCACATATAGGCGAGATCTGCTATGATGGTTTCTCGTCACCTGGAGAGGTGGCTGAGTGGTCGAAAGCGGCAGATTGCTAATCTGTTGTACGGATCGAAAGGCCGTACCGAGGGTTCGAATCCCTCCCTCTCCGTTTTTCAACAAAATATCTTAGGCTGACTAGCCAGAAAAGCACTGGGTTAGTCGCCTCGATTGATCCTGGGTAATTGGTGCTGAATTATTACCCGATCATAGTAATTTTCAATTGGCAACAATCAACGTCACACCTAATCCCTATAATCGTGTGAATAATGTGGCGTGTTGAGGAGGTCGGAGATTCATGCACAAGTCAGTCTTAACGAGTCGGTTTAAGCTACGGGGAGCGATCGCGCTAGGCTTAATCACCATCATTAGCGGATTTTTTGCCGCCGCCTGTCAGGAGTCCCCCACCGCGACAACCACCAACAGCTTAAAGATTGGCTCTTTGCTCCCGGCTACAGGGGATCTGGCATCGGTCGGACAACCCATGTTAGGGGCAGTACCCTTACTGGTAGAAACTGTGAATCAATGCGGTGGGGTCAATGGGTCGCCAATCACTCTAGTCCCCAATACCGATGATCAGACCGATCCCTCGGCAGGGGCAGAAGGCATGACCAAGCTCGCCGAAGTCGATCGGGTAGCCGGAGTCGTGGGGTCGTTTGCCAGTAGTGTGTCCTCTGCCGCCGCGCCGATTGCCGTCCGCAATAAGGTGATGCTGATTTCTCCGGGCAGCACCAGTCCTGTATTCACCGAACGGGCTCGCCAGGGTGATTTTCAGGGTTACTGGGCACGTACCGCTCCCCCAGATACCTACCAGGCACAGGCCCTCGCCAAATTGGCCCATGAACGGGGGTTTAAGACCGCTGCCACGATCGTGATCAATAACGATTACGGCGTTGGGTTTGAGAAGGAGTTTATCCAGGCATTTGAAAAGTTGGGTGGTCAGGTGACGAATAAAGCCAAGCCCACTCGCTATGATCCCAAAGCCACGACGTTTGATACGGAAGTCCAAGCTGCCTTCGCAGGTAAACCGGAAGCCGTTGCCGCGATCGCCTATGCAGAAACTGGCGCATTACTGTTAAAAACCGCTTACCAACAGGGATTAAGTCAGGGAGTCCAGGTGCTGCTAACCGATGGCTCTAAGTCAGAACAGTTTCCGGGTCAGGTGGGTAAAACCAGTGATGGCAAATTTATTATCACCGGGGCGATCGGGACGATTCCCGGTGCAGACGGTAAAGCCCTGGAGGCATTCACCAAGCAATGGCAGGAAAAGTTTGGTAGACCTCCGGTGGAATATGCGGCTCAATCCTGGGATGCCGCCGCCCTTCTGGCGTTAGCCGCTCAAGCTGCCCAAGCCAACACCGGGGATGCCATTAAGTCTAAGCTGCGGGATGTCGCCAATGCTCCCGGAGTCGAGGTTTCCGATGTCTGTGAAGCTCTGAAACTCCTGAGAGATGGGCAGGAGATCAACTACCAGGGGGCTAGCGGCAACGTTGATATTGACGAAAATGGAGATGTCGTCGGGGTCTATGACGTTTGGCGGGTAGAAGCAGACGGTAAGTTGACAACCGTAGATAAGGTTAATCCGCAATAGCCTGTAACCTGTTGTAGCCGAGTAAAGCCGGTGGTGGATAGACAGACGCAATCCTGATTTGAGTCAGTTCGCGGCTCTAGACGACACTATGGCTGAGCGATCGCATCCCTTCCACCACTTGCCGTGAAATAAAGGGCAGGATGGATTCATTCTTGCTGAACTCCCTACTGTCCATAAATACCACTAACAGGTAAGGATGGCAGTCAGGAAGCTCAATGTAAGCCGCATCATGCCGCACTTGAGGAGTTTCTGTAGCCGTTGACCAGAGGCAGGCATCCATTGGTAAACCCGCCCCCAAAAAGCCCGTAATTGGATGATTGAGCTGTGGCGATCGCGATTCCACCGTCAACGATCGCCGGAATAAATTCATCATTGTCTGCGATCGGATTGCTGAGACAGCCACCCCACCGACGATACTATGCAGCAAGCGAGCGGTGGCGATCGTGGTCAACATATTTCGGTTATCCAGCAATTCCCCTAGAAATATCCGCTCTCGCCCATAGGCACCATCACACCAGGTTTTTTGATTAATATTAATCGTCTGAAATTCCGTCCACCCAAAGGATTCCAAGTAGCGATTGATCAAATTACGTTGGACTTTCCAGGTGGCAAAGGGCCCCGGGGCAAGTTCCGGCCCACTGGTTGTTCCGGTCAATACATCTACCACTAAACTCGTAGCATCATGACTCGCATCCACGATCATGTCTCGAACCGCCCGATCGAGTTCGGCGGATGGCTGTGCCATACCTCGTTCTAGCCACTCCTGCACCGCAACGAGGTAAAACAACCTGACAATGCCTGCCGGATCAATGCGTTCTACCCCCCGGTAGCTATACCCTCGCGGCGTATATTGCCAGAAAGCTTCTGCCGTTAGCGCTCCCCCCGTATTCATCGGCGACGGTGGATCGTAGACCAACCAGGTCAGAGCCAACTGGTTACGCGCTAACCCCGGAAAGGCAGCCCAAACGCTTTCCAGCAAGCGATCGCCTAGCTGCTGCAACCCATTATCCTGATCAAAAAACAAGCTCACACCCAGACCTCTCAATCACCAAATTTCTCCTCAGGCAGCATCAAATACTGTACAGTCTCGTCCTTGGTGTTTTGCCCGATAGAGGGCGGTATCTGCCGCAGTAATCAGGACATCTGGCAATAAATCTAACGTTGGGACGATCGTCGCTACCCCCAAACTCAGTGTGACATAGCCATTGACGGCGGACTGGGCATGGGACAGTTTCAGGTGAGCAATCCCCTGCCGAATCGTTTCTGCCACCACATAGGCTCCCGCTGCATCGGTATAGGGCAAAATGATGCCAAACTCTTCGCCCCCGTAGCGGGCAACTAAATCCGTGGGGCGCTTCACCAAGAGACTCATTGCCTGAGCAATCTGATATAGACACTCATCTCCTTTTTGATGACCATAGTGATCGTTATAGGCTTTGAAATAGTCCACATCACACAGGATCAACGATAACGGCGATTGTTCGCGGATCGCTCGATTCCATTCCTGGGTAAGATACGCATCAAATTGGCGGCGGTTGGCAACCTGCGTTAAGCCATCTAGCGTCACTAAATGTTCCAGTTCTAAATTGAGCCGTCGCAGGGCAATTTCGGCTTTTTTGCGCTCGGCAATCTCTTGCTTTAAGGCTAACGTGCGCTCCTGTACCTGCCGTTCTAGCGTATGGCTATAGTCCGCCAGCAATTGTTCTATTTGTTTACGATCGGTAATATCAATCACAACACCATCCCAAATCACATCACCATTGGGCTGTAATTCAGGGGTAGAAAAGGCATTGACCCATTTGAGATTGCCAGAGGCTGTCGTAATCCGAAACTCCAATGACCAAGATTGTAAACTTTGCCGCGATTGTTGAACGGTTTGCTGGATCAGCTTCAGATCGTCGATCGGTATCATCCGCCATAGCTGGCTGGGGTCGTTGACGATGAGATCAGGATCCGTTTCAAACCAATCCCGAAAGCGAGGGCTGATATACAGAAAGCCATCCCTGCCATCCGTCCGCACATAATAGCGATAAATTACGCCGGGGATATTCTCAGTCAACCGACGATACTTCCCTTCACTATGTTGTAGGGCAGCAAAGGAGGTCTGAAGTTGCTCTGCCATATCATCAAAGGATTTTGCCAGTTCTCCCACTTCATCCGATCGCTGCATCTCAACGGGGTGATGTAACTTTCCCAAAGCGATCTCCTTAGCGGCTGTATTTAAGTACAAGATTGGCGAGATCACCCACCGGGCGGTGGCAATCCCAATCATCACCGCGATCACTAACGCCACTCCGCATAGCACCAGCGTTAACCGGGTATTGGCATGGATTTGTCCCATAAATTCCGATTCTGGAACCGCTGTCACAATCAGCCAATTCAGCCCAAACGCATCCCGCCAAGGCATCACTTGCACAAAGCGGCGTTGCCCATCTACCTGCACATCTAACCGTTGAGGTGTTTGAATCCGATGTACGCCACCTACCTCTGCTTCTAACTGCTGCACCGTCGTCCGAATAAATGGATCCGCCGTAGTCAACGCCGATCGCCGTTTGAGCGTCCCGTTCGGCGCAACGGTGTAGGTGGGCTGCTGATTCGAACTAGCCACCAGTAACCCATTCGGCTCCAGGATGAAAATTTCTCCGGAGCGCGTCAGGCTAGAGCGCTGTAGAAATGCACTAATGTCATTGAGATATAAATCTACAGCCGCCACCCCTGCTAACTGCCCCTGACGATCGCGAAAGGGCTTCACCGCCGTAATCGTCAGTCCGCTGTTCGCCTCCCCAATGAAGGCATAAATTTCGCTCCAGGTTGCCTTACCTACTTGCACCGCCGCCTTATACCAGGGACGACGACGGGGATCATAATTTGGACTTACCCCAATTTGCGTTGTTCGCTGCCCCTGGGCATTCGTGGCATAGGAAAGATAGTTGCCCTGGGTCGTACCATCCGTGACCTCAATAATGTAGGACAACTGACCATTGCGTCGCGTGGGGCCTGCACCAATGAACTTACCCTGTTCATCTCCAACATAAATGAAGCTGGCTGCGTCAAAGGTTTCAACCCGTTTGAGGAAATACCGATCGAGCGATCGTAGATCCTGTTCTTGCAGCGTAATATTGCCTAACTCCAGGTCATCCACCACCAGTTCTACAATATTTTGTGGCAGAGCCGTGTAGGATTCCAGGTGTTGTCGGGTGCGATCGCTGACCTCAGCCATTAACTGATTCGCTAGTTCACCCACTGCCTGCTGACCATTCCGAAATGACAGGTAGCCAACCAGTCCAACCGTACCAACAATTTGCAGCACAAACGGCACGACCATAACGGTACGCAGCGGAACCTTGCCCAACACTTGAGCGGTGATGCGGTTAACCAATTTGAGCCACATGGCAGCACTGAATTTCTCTATCCTCTAGCAAGATGCTTTTGATTTGGCTGCTATCCCCACTATCCCCGATCCACGGACGATTGCCTTCCGCTTAAATGCTTGATCGGATGCGATCGGACAGACGCGCAACTACCGAATTTCTTACCACAGAACATTAGCAGCAATCTATCAATTCCTTGGCTGAAACGAAAACCCGCGCCGAGTCTGCGATCGGGCATCGGCTACTTCCACCTGAAACTGCACCTGATCCGTTTGGTCACCACTTTTTACCTGTAAAATCCAGTTCCCTGGTTGTAATGTCCAAAACACAGAACTCGCGGTCTGGGTGGCTAACCGTTGCCCATTTAACCGCCACTCCACGGGTTGAGCTGGCATCGCTGCCAGTTTGAACTCTAACCGTTCCATTGCCGCCGTTTGGGCGATCGCAGCTGTCCTGGTCGCAGGCGGTGACATCAAGAACACGTCTCCATTACCGGGTGTAATGATTTTCAAAGCTGAGTTCGTTACGACATTGGTTACGCGCACACTTGCAGGCTGCATCGCTAACCACTCGTGATACTCCGGAGGAAGCTGAAAACGATATTGCGGTTTGCCATTATGAGTCTGCACTACCTGATAGAACGGATCAGGTTGGCGTTCGTATTCAGCCAGATCCGCCGGGGCAAAATATTCTGCCACGATCGCGGGACATACCGGATGAGGTCGCGCTCCGGATACAGCACAGATCGGTCGGCTGACCATTCCCTCTGGAACTGGAAACGCCGCAGGTTCTCGTTGTTCATGTAAATGCAACATAATCCGATGCCATAAGGGAGCCGCTCCCGTCACCCCAGACACCTTCTGCATCGGGGCACTATCAAAATTCCCGACCCAAACCGCTACAGTATAGTCACTGGTAAATCCAACGGTCCAGGTATCGCGAAAGTCGGACGAGGTTCCCGTTTTGACTGCTGCCGGAAAAGGCAAGGTTAGCAAAGAGTCTACCCCAAAGGCTTTGGCGCGGGCGTGGGAGTCACTTAGCATGTCGGTGATCAGTTGCCAGGGGGTGGGGGAGGGAGAGGAGAGTGCCGGTGAGGCAGATGAGGGAGATGGGGAAGACAGAGAAGATGGGGAAGAGTCTAAAATTTTGGTGTTGAGCGGAATGGCGGCTCCGCTCCGGGCGATCGTCACATAGGCTTGTGCTAATTCCCATAGGTTGACTTCCCCACTACCGAGCGTCAGCCCTAATCCGTAATGATCGGGCGATCGCGTCAGGTGAACAAAGCCCAGTTGATGCAGCCGCTCTAAAAATGCTGGGACACCCACCTTTTCCAAAATCCGCACTGCGGGGATATTCAGCGAGTTTGCCAGAGCCACCCGAACCCGGACGGGTCCCTGAAAGGTTTCACTATAATCCGCAGGAGTATACAACCGAGCCCCGGGAATGGCATACCGGGTCGGTACATCGGCTAAAACGGTATTAGGACGAATCGTTTGATTTTCCAGTGCCAATTCATACAGGAACGGTTTCAGCGTCGAACCGGGTTGTCGTAGGGCTTGAACGCCATCATTCCGCCCCATCTGGGCTTCGGCGAAGTAGTCCGGCGACCCTACATAAGCCAGCACATCACCCGACTCGTTATCGATCACCAATGCCGCCGCATGGTGAACATTTTGAGCGGTCAGGCTACCAATCACCTGCTGTACCTGAGTTTCCACAAATTGTTGCAGGGGACGATCGATCGTTGTGCGAACCTGCGCCGGAGGATCGGTCAATTGGCTGGCTAACCAAAACAAGAAATGAGGCGCGGCAATGATTCCCTGTTGCCGGGGTTGCAGGGAAATCGCTTCGGTATAGACGCGATCGCTCTCGGTTTGGGTCAGATGCCCTGCCTTGATCATTTGCTCCAGCACATAGCGCTGACGTTTTTTTAACGCTGACCAGTGATCGTAAGGATGAAGCCGATTGGGGTCATTGGGGATCCCTGCCAGCAAACTGGCTTGGGCGATCGTCAAATCCTGCGCCGGAATGCCAAAGTAACTCCGAGCAGCCGCTTCTACGCCGTAAACATTACCACCCATCGGCAACCGATTAATGTAAGCCCGCAGAATCTCATCCTGGCTCATTCCGGCTACCAGCCGCCAGGAGAGCCAAATTTCCTTCAGCTTACTGGGTAGGTCACGCGGGGCTGGCTCCAACATGCGTGCTAGTTGCATGGTGATGGTAGAAGCCCCACTCATGACTTGCCGCGCCTGAATCGCTTCTAAGATCGCTCGGACGATCGCGCGTTCATCCAACGCCCCATGCTGATAAAACCGTCGATCTTCAGCCGCAATAATTGCCTGGAGAAAATAGGGCGATACCTGGTTTAACTCAACGGCAACGGTGTGTTCCTGATCGCGCGTCAGCAGTGTTCCTAACGGTAATCCCTGACGATCGCTGAATGCGATCGCCTGCTGATCCTGGACTAAATCCCTGGCTCGGATTGGGGCGAGATAGGGCAGCGATCGTACCCCCAGGAGGAACACACTCAGAATCAGGACACCCCGCCAAAACCAGGAACGCCTTACCCATAGCTGCGATCGCAGAAAGTTATAAACGGCTTTGAGCCATTGCCGCCCTCGACGTTGCCAGGAAACCCACTGCCGCCTGCCCATACTGCATTATCCCAGTCAAGAGTATTGCCCCACTTCCAGCCATCCACCTTTCACTGGAAGCTGTTAACTCACTACATCTTGCCGTGTAACCAATCCGGGCAGCCAGGCGGGATTGATAGTTTGTAACGATCGCCCTTCCGAAACCCACTCAGTTCTGCTTGAAAACTCCAATACCCCCTTCTATATCCCGTTATGAAACGAACTCAAGCCACTCTTCTGACGATTACTCTTAGCATTGGCTGTCTACTACTCAGTGGCTGGTTTGCTGCGCCAGCCTTAGCCGGACGTTATGTATTGAACCAAACCCCACAAACCATTCAACGCTACTTTGGGCGCCCACTCAAAATTGAGACATCGGCCACCAATCCACAGCAGAAAACTTATTTTTACTCAGCCCGCCCCATTCGCCGTATATTCCCTACTTTTCCGGTACAGGGACAGTTTGGCATGACCTATGTCAACGATCGGGTCAAAACTATCTGGCTTGCTCCCCGTACACCGGAAACTGGCTCGTTCTCCTACGACCCTAAAGCCTTTTTTAACTACATCTTTGGCTATCAGCCACCCATTTTGAAACAACTTCGAGTCTCCGGGGGACATGAAGGGTTTGCCGCCTACAAAGCGTGTTTAGGAGATGGGGTAATTACGACCTATATCGAGTATCGCCTAGGTAGTGATAACATCTCGCTTACCTACGACCCCGTATGTGAACCCCCGTACAAATAAACCGTAATTTTTTCTCTTAAGAATCCCCAATTGCCTCGATGCTCCTAAATGCTCTAGCGGCTGAAAATAAGACGACTTAGAGATTTTAGGAGTATCTACCATGAGCCAGCTAGCTGGAGCCGCCCTGCATCGGCGGTTCAAATTTCGTTCGTCTACATCTGGGTTCACCCTGCTAGAAGTGCTGGTAATGGTAGCGATCGGGGGCATGATTTTAGCGATCGCGGCACCAGTCAGCAGTCGGATGATGAATACACAACGGTTAAATGTTGCTCAATCCGAACTGCTGCAAGCCATGCGACAGGCACAGAGTCAGGCGAAACAAAGCCGTAGCATTTGGGTCACCAGTCTGCGGAATCATCGTGGCAATGTGCAATGGGCAAATCATCCGGCTAATGAGTTACCCAGCGAAGCCCAGTGGAAAAATCTTGATACCGCCATTCAGATCGATACAGAAACGACGTTATCCCAGGTGAATGGTTTGTATCGGGTGCAATTCAACCATGAGGGACGCGTGAATGGGCAACTGGGACGAATTACCTTTTCCAGCAAAAGTGGCGGCACCGCCAAACGCTGCCTTGTCATTTCCACCCTACTGGGAGCCATTCGCAAAGCGGGCGATCGTCCAACTCCGGTTGATGGGCGATCGTGCTATTGAGGGTTTATCAAGATGACAAGCAATTGCTCATAAGTCATGACCTATGAGCAATCACTTCATCTGTTGACAGACGTGTTACGCTTCGTCCGTTGTGGAGCCACTAGAAAATGCTTTCAGTTGTTTAGCCTTTTCTGCTTCCATCGCCGCGATCGCAGCATCAGTCTTCTCTCGATCTAGTTTTAAAACCAACACGCCTAATGGAGGCAAACATAGATCGATCGAGTAGGGACGATTATGGTACGACCATTCCTCAGACCACTTACCACCGAGATTCCCCATATTGCTACCGCCAAAATCACGGGCATCACTGTTAAACAGTTCTGAGTAGAAGCCCCATTCTGGAACACCAACGCGGTAGTGGGCATGGGGTTGCGGCGTAAAGTTGCAAACCGTCACCACAAACTCGCCCGTATCTTTTGCCCAGCGAATGAAGGACACCACACTATGGCGATTATCGCTACAGTCGATCCATTCAAAGCCATTTTGCCCGAAGTCCTGCGAGTAGAGAGAGGGTTCAGTGCGATACAAATGGTTTAACTGACTGAAGAAATACTTCAGTTTTTGATGGGATTCGTATTGCAGTAAGTGCCATTCCAGATCGCCCCAGACATTCCACTCGCTCCACTGCCCAATCTCCATGCTCATGAACAGGGTCTTCTTACCGGGATGGCAGAACATGTAAGTAAACAGACAGCGCACATTCGCGAACTTTTGCCATTCATCCCCCGGCATTTTACCGATCATGGCACTCTTACAATGCACTACCTCATCATGGGACAGCGCCAGCATGAAGTTTTCGCTGTAGTGATACCAGATACTAAAGGTAACGTTGTTCTGGTGGAACTGCCGGAACCAGGGATCCATACTGAAGTAATCCAGCATGTCGTGCATCCAGCCCATGTTCCACTTCAGGTTAAACCCTAAACCACCCACGTAGGTCGGCCAGGAGACCATCGGCCAGGATGTGGATTCTTCCGCGATCGTCAGGACACCCGGAAAATAGCTAAAGATCGTATGGTTCAACTGCCTTAGGAAATCAGCCGCTTCCAGGTTTTCTCGACCACCGTACTGGTTGGCAATCCATTCGCCATCTTTCCGGAGGTAATCCAGGTACAGCATGGATGCCACCGCATCTACCCGAATCCCGTCAATATGATACTTGTCGAACCAGAACAGGGCATTGGAAACTAAGAAATTCCGAACTTCATTCCGCCCATAATCAAAAACGAGCGTTCCCCACTCTTTATGTTCCCCTTTGCGAGGATCGGGATATTCATACAGATGGCTACCATCAAAGAACGCCAGTCCATGCCCATCTTTGGGGAAGTGACCGGGCACCCAGTCCACGATCACCCCGATGCCATTCTGGTGGCATAAATCGATCAAGTACATCAAATCCTGAGGACGACCGAAGCGAGAGGTCGCCGCAAAATAACCTGTCACCTGATAGCCCCACGAACCATCAAACGGATGTTCCGCCACGGGCAGTAGCTCAATATGGGTAAAGCCTAATTCCTTTACATAAGGAACTAGCTTATCTGCCATTTCTCGGTAAGTCAGGAACCGCGCTCCCGGATTCAGTTCTGACGTAATCACCACAGGTTCTTCAGTTCCATCGGGCAGTCGGGCAGGCTCGGCGGAAGAGGCATGGAGCCAGGAACCCAAATGCACTTCATAGACCGAAATCGGTTGAGTCAGTGGCTCGGCATGGCGACGTTGCTCCATCCAATCCTGGTCGTTCCAGGTATAGGAATCTAAATTAGTGACAATCGAAGCGGTTTTGGGGCGGACTTCTTGCTGGAAGCCATAGGGGTCAGACTTCTCGTAAATATGACCTTCCCAGTTCTTAATTTCATATTTATAGTGGTCGCCTTCTCCTAAGCCAGGAATGAACAGTTCCCAAATCCCACTGGAACCTTTACGCATCTGGTGCTTGCGACCATCCCAATAGTTGAAGTCACCAATGACGGAGACATTGCGGGCATTGGGAGCCCAAACCGCAAAATAAACCCCCTTAACACCATTTTGTTCGGTCAGGTGCGCCCCCATCTTTTCGTAAATCCGATGGTGGTTACCTTCCCCAAACAGATGCAGATCGAAATCCGTCAGCATCGGCGATCGAAAGGCATAGGTATCGTAGATGACCCGTTCATGCTCACCCTCTTTCAGCCGTAACTGATAGTTGGCTAATTCGGGAGTCTCGATCGTGCATTCAAAAAAGTTCGGGTGATGAATCGTCTGCATCGGATATTCCTTCCGTTCCTCCGGGCAGACCACCCAAACAGCTTCAGCAGTCGGTTGGTAGGTACGTACAACCCAGGTAGTCTTACCATCTTGCTCAGTTTGATGGGGACCCAGCACTTCAAAGGGATCATGATGCTGATTCCAAACGATCCGGTCAACCTGATCAGGGGTAATGGTCATTGTCATGAAGCTGCCTACCTAGAGAATTTCAAAGCTGCAAGAATACAAGAATGTAAAAGAATAGCAACCAACTGTAATAAACCGTATCAAATCATCGCCAAAGTCTCAATTAATTTGACAAGATTCTGCTAAATGCTGAGTGACACCCACGATCGCAATGCCGATCGTCAAATTGCCAAGCATCTGCCATCTAAACCCTAGGGCAGTGAACCAGTTGTGATCCGCTCTCAGGCTGTCAGTTCAAAGTTTAAGAGCTAGAGTCTGGAATTCACTCTGACCTCAGAAACAGTCCTGTAATCTAGCCTGCATCCCTCAACAAAGTGAAGCCGCCCTCACTCTACCATTCCGTGAGTCAGGGCGGCTAGACTAGCTGAAGCTATCTGGAAGTCTGGTTTGTCCAGAGGCAATTGCCTGGAATTTTTCTTTGCACCTTTAGGCGCTACCGGTGAAGGTCACTTCAGGAAACTTCGCCTGAGCCTCTGCCATCGGACGGTTTCTGCCTTCCTCTTGCCAGTAATTAATCACTTCAGTGGCTTTGTTCAGCAGTTCTACCCGGTCAACCTCAGAAATCCAGTGCTTCGCTTCTAGCTCATTTTTGAGCTGTTCCCACGCATCATTACGGGGCCAGAAAAAATAAGAGGTTAGGGGGCTAGTTCCCTTACCCACAACCTGATCAACCGCAAGAGCAACGTTCTCATCTAACCACAGAACTTTCAGAATAAACTTCGGCAATCTAACCTCCAGCAACAACCCAGAATCGTCAATTCGTTACAATCGACCATTCTACCGCAATGGTTCGACTTGGTAAAAGAGGAATTCTAAAGATTGCCGCCTGAATTTAAGGCATCAGGATAACTGGAAAGCGATATTTTTTGAGCAGCGCAGTGATGAACCCAGGAGACAGTATAGTTTCTGAAGCGTTTAAGGATAAATAGAGAGGTAGGGTTGCCAGTGATCAAAACAGCGATCGTGGTGTTTGACATTGATGGCGTGGTGCGGGATGTTAGCGGTTCCTACCGCCGAGCGCTTGCCGACACCGTAGAACAATTTACGCAAGCAGCCTATCGTCCTTCCCAGGAAGATATCGATGACCTGAAAACCGAAGGCCGCTGGAATAACGATTGGGAAGCTTCCCAGGAAATGATTTATCGCTATTTTGAGTCCCAAGGACGATCGCGCTCAAGTGTTCAAAGTGATCCGAGGACTACATTCACCTATGAAGAACTAGTGGCGTTTTTCCAATCCCGGTATCGCGGCACTGATCCAGTTCACTGGAATGGCTATATCTGCCAGGAACCCTTGTTGATGACAGCCACTTACCTGGATAGTTTGACGCAAGCAGGCATCCAGTGGGGGTTTTTCAGTGGCGCTACTCGGGGTTCGGCGGGCTATGTGTTGGAAAAACGCCTGGGGTTACAGGCTCCCGTCCTAGTCGCGATGGAGGATGCCCCCGGCAAGCCTGATCCGACTGGACTGCAACAGACCGTCGAGCGATTACAGGTATCCCTGGAATCCCGATCGCCCGTAATTTATGTGGGAGATACCGTTGCCGATATGTTCACGGCAAAACACGCCCGAGAGCAATATCCCGATCGCTCCTGGTTTGGAGTTGGCGTGATTCCTCCCCATGCCCAAACCAACGCCGAACACCGAGATACCTATGCTGCCACCCTCAGGCAAGCCGGAGCAGAGATGGTGTTAGACAATGTGCAGGAGCTAACGCCGGGAGCGATCGAGCGGTTGTTAGGAAGTTGATGAATGGGAGATAGGGAGATAGGGAGATAGGGAGATAGGGAGATAGGGAGATAGGGAGATAGGGAGATAGGGAGATAGGGAGATAGGGAGATAGGGAGATAGGGAGATAGGGAGATAGGGAGATAGGGAGATAGGGAGATAGGGAGGTGGTTGCTATCTCCAGGCAGGGATTACGATTTCAGGCTGAGGAACTTCTCCATCGCCGCGACCATAGCTGGCGGCCAGCGACGGATATTTTTTAGCCAATCCAGGTCTTTGTAGCGGGAGTCTAGCCCGATCGCCGATACCCATTGGCTTTCCGCTTCCCCTTGCTTACCATCTGTCCAGAGGGCGGCGGTGAGGGATGCCCGCATATCGGCAAACTGCGGATATTTGCGGACTAAATTTCGCATGGTGCGGATCGCTTCGGCAGTATCACCCGTTTGATACAGTGCCAGGGCATAATTACCTCGGGCAAAGGCATAGGTGGGAGCTAAGTCAGCCGCTTGTTTGTAGTCCACGATGGCTTGATCCCATTCCCCAAACCCAGCTTTTGCATTACCCCGATTATTTAAGGCAATCGGATCATTCGGACTGAGTTCCAATACTTTGTTGTAATCCGCGATCGCAGCTTCCCATCGTCCCAAGCCTTCTAGCGCAATGCCTCGGTTCAGATAGGGGTCAGGAGACTGAGGAGCTAACTCGATCGCCTTTTGATAATCTGCTAACGCACTTTCTAACTTGTTCTGACTGACTTTGGCATTTCCCCGATTACTCCAGGCGGCTGGATTATCGGGAAATCGCTCAATCAGCTTTGTCCAATAGGTTTCAGCCGTTGGAAAATCACCTTCGTTCGTCGCCTTTAACGCTTGACTGGATAACTCATTCAATTCCTCAAACAAATCCAGTACCGATGGCTGACTCACCTCAGTTGGTTTTTCGGTGGCAGCAGAGGTTGCGGCGATTGCCGTTTGCGGTACTGACCAGAGCAGCATAACCAATAGCAATGCCAGTAAGGAGTTCAGGATTCGCGACACCATAAGCACCTATAGGAAAATGAGTTGAAGATGAGAGAGGATAGGGAGATTACAACAGGGAAAGTTGGCTATCGGGAGGCTGGTAGCCCAGGTGTTTCCAGGCAGCAGCCGTAGCAATGCGTCCCCGATGCGTCCGATTCAAATAACCAATTTGTAACAGGTAGGGTTCGTAGACTTCCTCGATCGTCTGGGCATCTTCACCCGTCGCGGCTGCCATGGTTTCCAGCCCCACCGGACCACCGTTAAAGTTTTCGATCATGACGCTTAGTAAACGCCGATCCGTCCAATCCAGTCCACAGGGATCAACATTAAACCGTTCCAACGCTTCCGCCGCGATCGTTTGGGTAATGACTCCGGTTGCTTTGACTTCCACATAATCCCGCACTCGCTTCAACAGCCGATTGGCAATCCGAGGGGTTCCCCGCGCCCGACGGGCAATTTCCCCTGCACCATCCGGACTAATTGGCGTATTCAGTAACGTCGCTGTCCGCAAGACAATCTGCGTCAGTTCTTCCTGCTCATAGAAGCGCAACCGTTGAATTAAACCAAAGCGATCGCGCAGGGGTGAGGTCAAAGCACCCACGCGGGTGGTTGCCCCCACCAAGGTAAACCGTTGTAGCGGCACCGATCGCGTCCGGGCACTCGATCCCTTACCAATCATCACATCTAGCCGAAAATCTTCCATTGCCGGATAGAGAATTTCTTCCGTCACTTTCGGCAATCGGTGAATTTCATCAATAAACAAGACATCTCCAGGCTGGAGATTAACTAATAGTCCGGCAATATCCCGGGGGCGTTCCAGAGCTGGAGCCGTGGTAATTTTGCAGCCCACGCCCATTTCAGCCGCCAAGATCAGCGATAACGTGGTTTTGCCTAACCCCGGTGGTCCATACAACAGCAAGTGATCTAACGACTCGTTTCTGGCTTTGGCTGCCCGGATGGCAATATCCAAAACTTCTTTCAGATCTTTTTGCCCGATGTATTCTGCCAGACGGCGGGGGCGTAAACTCTCTTCCGGTTGACCGTTTTCCTCAGGTTTCGCCTCGGGTTTTAGCAGGGGTTCGGTAGCCGGGGCTGTTTTAGCAGGCGATCGCGCCCCTATCGCCTCAGCCGTTGGCTCCGGGGAATTGACATTCGGTACTGCTGCCGATGGCTCCTGACCGTTAGAATCAGCAGGCTGTTTTTTAGAGGAGATTATTGCCATACTCGTAAATCATACCCAGAGATTCCCGAAGATGACAGTTGAGTCTGTATTCAATATCCCGGAAGCCATTAGTTTTGAGCAGGCGATCGCCGTGACGCAAGCCTTGCTAGAGCAGATGGCACAGGAGGAGTTATCCAGTTCTGAAATTGAACTGGTGCTCCGGGCTTTAGTTAGCACTGAAAATGGTGCCCGGGGCTTTTTTGTCACTTATTTAAGTGACGATCGTCCCTTTGCCGATTACCCCAATCCAGCTATCGTCAATGCCCTGAAAACCGCGCCTGCGATCGTGGCTCCGCTACTGATCAAAAATCTGGCGATGTCTACGGCAATGGCAATCACCCACCGCCGCAATCAGCATGAGGATCTGGCGCAGGGCTCCGATCGAGTCAGAGCACGATCAGCACAATTTATCCAACTGCTTCAGCTACCAGAATTACAGACCCATGCCCAGCACCTCTGGCATAGCCTCACAACCGGGACTGGAGAGTATCAGACATTTCTGGAACGCTGGAGTTATGATGCTGAACAACGGCAGGCAATGCAGCAGGCGCTGGAACAAACTGGCTTGGGTAAATAGTCTCAACCCTGAGAACCGGCGATCGCTGGCTCTAAATAGTGATAGCATCCATATTTCGCTCATTACAAATTATTAGCTGAAGTCGAGCGATGAACACTCCCTTGATCCGATCAGGTAGTTGACATCGGCACCGATACCAGAGATTTTAGATCAGCAATTGTCACTACACCCACTAGCATCTATTCCGGCATGGCTATTTCAGTCCAGAGGGCAATTTCTTTATCCGAGGCACAGCGCTATTGGGATTTATTGTATGTCTTGGTACGGCGCAATCTCAAGGTGCGCTATCGCGGCTCGTTTCTGGGCATATACTGGTCACTCCTGAATCCGTTGTTTATGACCGGTCTGTATACGGCAATTTTTGGTGCTACATTTGCCGCTTACTATGACAACTCGGTGATCAACTATCTCCTGGCAGCATTCACCGGCTTAGTGGTGATTAACTTCTTCTCCGCTTCAACCGCTCAAGCCCTCACCAGCGTAGTCGGTAATGGTTCACTGCTCAACAAAGTTCAGTTGCCAATTAGCATCTTTCCCATTTCGGTGATTGCCGCTAATGTGTTCCAGTTTGCGCTGGGTTCCTTGCCCCTGTTGCTCCTGGTCGCGCTATTCCGCGCTCATAACCTGACCCATCTGTTGCTGCTCCCGATTCCGCTCCTGTCCTTAGCTCTGGTCAGTTTAGGTGTGGGGTTTTTAGTCAGTGCGTTATATGTGTTCTTCCGAGATCTACCGTACTTCTATGAGTTAGTGGTATTTGTTCTCTGGATTAGTAGCCCTGTATTCTACCCCTCTGAGATCGTAGATCCCCGGCTAAAACCGTTACTCAGTTTAAATCCCCTGACACCAATTATTGAAAGCATTCGCCAAATTGTGCTCTCTGACCAATCTCCTGACTACCATCTGATTTTTGGAGCCCTTTTAAGTAGCCTGGTAATTTTAGGGCTAGGCTGGGGTTGCTTTCAGTGGTGGCGATCGCAGTTTATGGATTTGCTCTAGATGGAAGTCATTCGCCTGGATAAGGTCTCGCTGTCACGCCGAACTCAGGAAGAGTTCTCCTATGACCTGAAAAAAACGATCTTGTCATTACTGGAAGGAAAATATCGTAAACCCGCCCGGAAAATGGTCTTAGATCAGATCGACCTCACGGTTGATGCTGGCGAAAAGATTGGCATTATTGGTGCTAATGGTTCTGGTAAATCGACCCTGCTCAAGGTGATCTGTAATATTTTGAAGCCTAGCAGCGGACGGCTACGGATTCGCGGCAAAATTGCACCCCTGATTGAACTTGGAGCCGGATTCGAAATCGAGTTGTCCGTGATGGATAATATTGTCCTTTATGGAGTCATGCTGGGGTTTTCCAAGCAGGAGATGCGGCAACGGGCACAGACCATTTTAGAGTTCGCTGAGTTAGAAGATTATGCTTCGGTTCCCGTCAAAGCCCTATCCTCAGGGATGGTCGCTCGGTTAGGCTTCGCGATCGCCACCGATGTACAACCCGATATTTTGATTCTGGATGAAGTCCTTTCCGTGGGGGACGAAAGCTTCAAAAACAAATGTAAGCGCCGCATTGAACGCTTCTGGCACGCTAACGCCACGATTCTACTGGTTTCCCATGATCTGGATTTTCTGAAAAAGTCTTGTCAGCGAGTCGTCTGGCTCGAACGAGGACGGGTGAAACAAATTGGCGATGCTGTAGAAACGGTTGATGCTTACATCGAAAGCGTTCGCTTAGCTGACCCGCTCCTATTTGAGGAGATTAAGCTGATTGAGCTAGAGGCAGAGCCGGAAACCGAAGCAAGTTTAGAGATCGAGCCCGAGGAAGAGTTTGTCGAACCGGAACCCGAACCGGAACCCGAGCCAGAACCCGAGCCAGAACCCGAGCCAGAACCAGAACCTCCTACCGGTGAAGCCTTTGTCCCCCCCCCAGAAATTTTACATGAAGTAGTTTGTAACCGAATTTTCACGACTGACACAGACAAACACATTCTCCCAAATATTCCATTTGGCAGCCCGTTCCTGGTTGGATTTGAATATACAGTAAGAGCACCAATTGAGAGTATCCGGTTTGGCTTTTACATTAGTGATGCTCACGGCAAAGTTTTTTTAGAGCCAATGACTAGTAATTCATTATCCCAACAGGGTCTAATTTGCAGTCCTGGGCAGCATTTCATCTATGTCAAAATCCCTCCTTTGCTGCTGCCTGGTCGATACTACATTGATCTAATAGGAGCATACCAGGAGGGGTTTGGTCATCACCATTTAATCAAAAGCAAACTATTGGCGATCGATATTTTACCTACCCCAGAAAGTGAACGGCTCTGGTTTGGCTATGGTCAAGTCTATCCTCCACTAGAGTGGGAGATTGAATAAAGAATTCTCCAATTTAAGTTCTATAGATTTGCATTCATATTTCAAGCCAATGTCAGAACATTTTGAAGTTTTTCTAACCGATGAAGCATTTAAAATTAACCAAGCTCGCCAAGATCATCTAGCTTCTTTAAACCTCCAACTAGCAGGTAAAACAGTTTTAGAGGTAGGTGCTGGCATCGGCTTACATACACAGTTTTTTGAAGATTTAGGATGTTCAGTATTAACTACGGATGGTCGTCCAGAAAATGTCAGTGAAATCCGCCGACGCTATCCTCATCGTCGAACCAGAATTTTAGATTTAGAAGCAACTACCGATCTAACATTTCTCGGAACTTTTGATATTATTTATTGCTACGGAACTCTTTATCATTTATCCCAACCTGAAGTTGCATTGAAAGCAATGGCTCAGGTTTGCCGTGATTTGATTTTGCTAGAAACCTGTGTCACGCCTGGGAATACATTAACTATTAATCCTGTTTCTGAGAATATTCATGATCCAAACCAAGCGTATTCTGGCATTGGTTGTCGTCCGACCCGACCATGGGTAATGGCAATGCTAACGCAATATTTCGGTTTTGCTTATGTTAGTAAGTATCAACCCTGTTATCCGGATTTTGATCTCAATTGGAGCCAACCGTTAGATAAATTACTACACCGTGCTGTTTTCGTTGGTTCCAAACGTCCGCTTAATCAGGACAAACTATTAGAAACTTTACCAGAACAACAGCTTACTGATCCGGATACCCATAGGATTTGGATTGATGTCGGCGCTCATCTGGGGCAAACTACATTACCTCACGCACAAACTAATTCTGATTTAGCCGTCTACGCCTTTGAGCCTAATATTAAACTAGCTGCACAGATTGCAGATATTATTCCCAATTATATAGTCATTCCGGCTGCAATCTCCAGTCACGATGGTATTAGCCACTTTTACCTGAATAAAGATGATGCAACTAGTTCCTTATTATCCTTTGATCCAAATGGATTAAAACAATGGATTGGTAGTGAAAAACTGCAAGTTAAACAAGTTACCTTTGTCCCTACAATTCGCCTGGATACTGCGTTAAATCAACTGCATATCCATTACCTTAATTACCTCAAAATTGATAGCCAAGGCAGTGATTTTGAGGTAATCAAGTCAGCAGGTGAACGGCTTAAGGATATTGGCAAAATCAAACTAGAGGTAGCTATTACACCAACCCAACTTTATGCAGGTGCTCATAGTAAAGATGAGATTATAGATTACTTGACTAAGCAAGGCTTTATTCTGATCAAGGCTGAAAAACAGTCCTATGATCAAGAAGAAAATTTAACGTTCTTTCATCGGAAATACTTGCAGAAACTTTCCAGTTTCGATCGCGCAACTTGGACGGAATTGAACAATCAGGTTGAGCACATGGAAACCGCTAGCGTCCTGGCACTAGCAGAAAGCTTAATCTCTAGCTATCCCCTACAGCCCTATCCAGATTGGCACTTTAATATTGATTGGAATAGCCCTAAACCTGAAATTCAACTACGCCGAGCAATTTGGGAATATTTCAAAGCCAAGCAGATTGAGCAAGAAATTCAATTAATTTGGCACTTTGATCTAAAAATTTCGCTTTACTTGGCTAACGATCTCAGTAGCCAACTATTTATCGCTGGTTGTTACGAACCCAACGAATTTTATTGGCTTAGTCGCGTCCTTCGACCAGGCATGACTTTTTTAGATGTTGGAGCGAATGATGGACTCTATGCTTTGTTTACCTCACGCATCGTTGGCTCCGAAGGTTTAGTCTACGCATTTGAGCCTAGTCCCCGTGAATTTAATCGGTTGCAATCTAACATTACACTGAATCAAATTACAAACATCCAGGCAGTTCCGATCGCCCTAGCTAACATCAATGGCAGTATCGAACTAAAGCTCTCTAACAACGAACATGCGGGACAGAATACACTAGGTCAATTCATCTATGAAGGTGTCGCTGCTGCTGAAACAACAATAATTCCAGTTCAACGATTGGATGACTGGATTGCAGAAGCTGCGATTCATCAAATTGATATGATTAAAATGGATGTTGAGGGGGCAGAATTTTCAGTCCTTCAAGGGGCTAAACAAAGTCTTATCACTTACCGTCCTCTCCTCTTGCTAGAACTATCTGACGCTGCTCTCCAAGCTCAGGGTAGTAGTGCTGCTGACGTTTTAGAGTTTTTACAATCTTTAGGTTACGAGATTTTTACCTTTGGTCAGTGGTCAGGCTTACCGATCAAGTTTTCTGGTCGATTCACTAGTAATAATATTGTGGCAGTTCATCCCGATCGCAGCTGGATGGGATTCACCGAGACGGAGCAAATGCAAGCCATACAACAAGAACTCACCACTTCTCAGGCAGAGATTGAACGCCTGCAAAGTACCTTAGAGCAGGCTACAACTCAGTTACAGGCAGCCCAAGTTGCAGCAGAACAATTGCAGACACAGTTCCAGCAAGCTCAGGCAGAGTTAGACCATTTCTCTGCCACTCGCCAACAACTCGAAACAGAAAAGCATCAAGTGCAGACTGAACTCGATAAAACGCAGGCAGAACTGCTGACCATGCATGAACGACTGCATCAGGCTGAAATCGGTCTATTTGCGGCTCAAGCGGAATGGCAAAAGTCACAAGCACAAATTGCGGCGATGGAAAGCAGTAAGTTTTGGCAATTACGCAACCGCTGGCTGCAACTCAAACGCAAACTAAAGCTACCAACCACTGACTAACCCCATCGCTGGTATGGGAAATGAGGACGACTGTGACAGGATTGAGTGCGATCGCGTTAGGTAGTAACTTAGGAGACTCTTTAGCGATTTTGGAGTCAGCCCTACGGCAACTAGCCCAAACACCCAATATCCAACTCTTAGCACACTCACATTGGTATCAAACCAAAGCAGTGGGACCACCCCAACCCGACTATTTAAATGGCTGTGCCCTGTTACAAACCAACCTGTCACCACTCCAGCTATTAGCCACCCTGTTGCAGATTGAAGCTACATTCGGGCGAGTCCGGCGAGAACGCTGGGCAGCTAGAACGCTGGACTTAGATCTACTATTGTTCGATGACCTGATCCTTGATACCCCTACCCTCAAAATTCCCCATCCCCGTATGGCAGAACGGGCTTTTGTGCTAGTTCCTTTAGCCGAGATCAGCCCCAACTGGAAAGAACCCATGTCTGGAAAAGCGATCGCGGAGCTAGTGCAAACGGTAGACTGTTCAGGGGTCGAGCCACTACCGACTCCTGATGTCTAATCCCCATATAATTTTTTATGGATATGCCTATCGGTTCAGAGCCACCCGAACTCCTAAAACAACGCCTGTTCTATCAAGGACGGAAGTTTGCCTTTGAAGTCGCCCATTTACGACTCCCGAATCGATCGGAAGGTGAGTGGGAATGTATCCGGCATCCCGGCGGAGCCTTAGCCGTACCCGTCACGCCAGCAGGCAAATTTGTCTTAGTGCGGCAATATCGGTTTGCAGCTCAAGGGCGATTACTGGAATTTCCCGCCGGAACGGTTGAAGCCCATGAAGATCCAGCCACCACCATTCAACGAGAAATTGAAGAAGAGACTGGCTATCGTGCCCATCGTTGGCAAAAATTAGGGGAATTCTTTGTTGCTCCTGGCTACTCCGATGAAATCATCTATGCCTTTTTAGCCCAGGACTTGGAATGGTTAGAAAACCCTCCAGCCCAGGACGATGACGAAGATATTGATGTCGTATTAATGACCCTGGAGGAAGTGGAACAAGCAATTCAGACGGGAGAAATCGCTGATGCAAAATCAATCTCTAGTTTCCTCCTGGCTCGCCCCTGGTTGATCAACTAATGAACGGCAGGTTGCGGATTAGCCAGGTCAGCCACGGGTTGGGGGTCGGGTAGGGTTTGAGCTGGAATGCGCGGATGGAAAACCACGCTATTCTGAATCGAATCACGCAGGAGCATAGGTGGATCTTGATCTGGCTTGCGCTGAATCACTCGACGCATCCGCCACAGTCCATACCCAATAATCCAACTGGCATCCACGATCGCGGCATAGAGCCAACCGTGATTCTTCAGAAAATACCGCCGTCGGGATTCATGCCAATACTGGGGTCGTCGCTTCGGCTTCTGGTTGATGGCAGTTACGCCGGTACTTTGACCCAAAATGTGCATGACACGACTCTGGGGCACATACCAAACTTCCCAGCCCGCCCGCTTTGCCTGTAGACAAAAATCCGTTTCTTCGTAGTACAGAAAGTAGCCTTCATCCATCAGTCCGATCGCATCAAATACCTCGCGGCGAATGATCATGGAGGCTCCCGGCAACCAATCGATCGCCTGGGGCTGGTGCTGATCCATCACCTGAACGACTCGCCATTTAGAGAGCAACTTCGAGACTAACCCCAGTCTCAAGCCATTCTCAAACTCACCGAGAAAATTGGGGAACTTAAAGGCATAGGGCCAAGACTTACCATCCTCCGTTTCAAAACTACTGCCTGCAATCCCGACTTGGGGATTTTGATCCATAAACTCAATCAACGTCTGGAGTGCGCCGGGTCGCACCTGTGCATCCGGATTTAACAGGAGATAGTAATCAGGCGGGGTTGGCGATTGCAAAGCCGGACGGATTGCATAGTTATTTCCATAGGAAAAGCCCCCGTTCAGGCTTGACGGCATTAGAGTTGCCCACTGACTCCACCCTTCAGCCGCGATCGCCGCCGCAATTTTTTCAACCGAGTCATCTCCCGAGTTGTTATCGACAACTGCGACCTGGGTATGTGGTAGCCGTTCCATTTCAGATGCCAGTGATCGCAAGCTTGCAATCACTAAAGGAGCAGTTCGGTAGTTAACCGTCACAATCAGCAGTCGCGTTTCTGGGTTCAGGGGAAGTGCTACAGACATACTGGTTCTGGGTTCCGTACATTAGGGTATTAACAGACGAGACGAGCCAAGCCATTAATCGCCGCCAGCCATGGCTGAGATCAGACATTAAGAGGGCGATGGGTAGCCATTGTTGGTGAGTTTAACCTCTGAATCGTTGTGAACGATCGATCGTTACTGGGATTGCACCACCACATCCAATTCCGCCGCACCATTCACAGCATCAACTGCATCCTGCGGTTTTGGCAGTTTAATAATTTTGGCGGGAATGCCAACCACCGTTGCCCCCGCCGGAACATCCGTCAGCACTACAGCATTAGCCCCAATATTAACATCGTCTCCAATTGTGACATTGCCAAAGATCTTGGCTCCAGCTCCAACATTCACCCGCTGCCCCAGTTTAGGCGCATCTAGAGGACGATCGAGATGGCGATTGCCCAACGTCACCCCCTGACGAATGATGGAATCATCCCCAATTTCGCTATAGCCATGAATCACGATCGCGCTCTGATGTTCGATAATGACTCGACGACCTAACTTGACGGTACAGGGTAGCTCAATCCCATAGGTATTCCGAGCTTTGCGAAACAACATCATGTACAGAATAGTGAACGGAGCCCGCACAATTAGAGGTTTCAACCCCGATCGCCACACACCAAACCGTTGAATTGCCACCGCTCGGAAACCAGGTTTAGTCCAATCTTTTCCGTGGGCTACCCAATCTTCCACAATCTGTTGCCACAAACTCAGCGACTCCTGCTGCGTGGACACAGAAGATTCGATTGACTGCAATTTATTCGCCATAAAAAGAATAATTATCGTGCCAGTCGAGAAAAATTTAATCGAGTCATTGCAGCCGATACTGCATGACTAACCATACTCAGAATGCCCGGATTTCAGGTAGATAAAACACTGTTTTTCCACCCCTATTTCTATCATTACCCGATCGATTTACCAATGGTTTCATCTCTCTAGCATGATTAAATTCGCTGACAGAAATTTAATCTTCCAGGCAGTAAATTACCCCACCTCAAGACTTCATCAGTTCCTTAGGCACTGGTTTGGAGGCAAGTCCAGCAATCCCGCCACAGGCCAACATAAATATCGGATTCGTCATGGCATTCAGAACACAGTCAAAGGTATACATCATAATGCCAATAGCCAGGGCAGCGGCAGGAGTCACGGCAGGTTTCCACCACCATTTAGCTGGATAGCGCAGGCTAAAGGCAAGCGGTGGTAGGAGAAGTGCTGAAAAGATACTCACTAAACCAAACGCACCATTCACACCATATACAATGATCCACAGGCTATCTGTAATCGAAATGTCTTCACCATATTCGTTAAAGATCCGATTTCGACCAAACCCCCCCCAACCAAATAACATCTGCTGTCTGGCTCTAGCGCCCAGCAGTTCCTCATTTTGAAAGCGGAATTCGACCGATTGCACCCGATCGGGTGAGAACACCTGTGACATATACGCCACAATCTGCGGCCCTGGGAATGTGCCAACTACGCCCATATACATATAAGCCGTCAGTAATGCCGCAATAATCCACAGCAAAATTGAGGTACGAAACCATTTCGCCATATAGAGGCAAACCAGTGCCAGCACCAGTAGAATGTATGCCCCTGTTGCCTTGACGATGACAAAGGTAAATACAACGAAGCCTGTGAGCAGCCCCATCGGCATACTCCATAACTGCTTCACAATTTTGGTACGCCACAGAACGATCGCCATCAGACTGGCTAGCATCATCCAAACCCCCAGCATCAGACCACTGGGCATGAATACGGCGGGTCGATAGCCCCCATAGCGCAAGGAAATTAAGAAGCTGGTGGCGTAATCTTGAAACCCGTAAACCATCGCATGGATATTGCGGTACATCCGAGCTTCAAAGATACATAGGGGCGCATAAATGACCCCACCGACAAATATCGCGATCGCTAAATAGCGCATTCCCGACAAATTGCTCAGATACAGCCTGCCCAAAAAGTAGGGTAACCCCCAGGTAACCATCTGAGTCAGGGCATTGGAAAAGCCATCATAGGGGCCCAAGCCATTCGCCACAGAAGAAATAAATGGACTGGCACACCACATCAGCACTGGAAGATCTAGCCAACTGAATTTGAACGTGCTGAAGCGGCTAGAGTCAAACACCAGGGTTGCCAACAAAATGCCGTAGCAGGTGGCTGACATTTTGGTGTAGTCCGGTATGCTAGGAAGATCAAATGTTGCCCCAGGTAAAAATAGCCATGCCACGATGAAGCTGATGACCACTGCTCGTTGAGCTGGATAGGTGGCAAAGATATATAGAACACAGGGAATCCAGCCCCACATCACGATGGGTACAAGAAAGTTGGGAGCACCAAACATAGGGATAAAGCTACAGGGCAACAGATCATAGAGACAGAACCGCTGACAACCAATCAGAAGTCTGGGAAAGTCAGCGGCTTGTCAACATTATGAACGGTTAAGACGAAGAACGTCAGCCTATTGTTTCTTTAACCCCTTGCCAAGCTCCAACAAAATTGGTGGAATAAATTGCTTGACGACATCTTTAAAGCTCTTCTTCGGGAGCAAATCAGCTTGAGAAATATCGTCGTTGGGGCGGGCTAAGAAAATAGTGGAGTGGGCATTTTCCTTCACTTCTGATGCCGGACGACCATTTGTGTAGTAGTAAAGAGCTAAGGATTTACGCGTTCTCCCTTCAGGGCAGGTCAGCGGATCGGGATGCCCGTGGTAGGAAAAATCAGTAGTGCTAAACACCACAAAACGGTTAAAGATTGGCAAAATCTTCTTTTCGCAACGGGTCATATTTTGATCCCAAAGTTCCAGACAGCCACCGTATTCTTCTTCCCAGTCTTTGTTGAGATAGATCAGCAAATTCAGGCGGCGATCGAGGTTTATCTTTTCATGTTTGTTAAAATCGACATGCATTTTCAGAAAGCCACCTGGCTCAATTTGGTGGAGCCCACCACCCGCGAAATGGGGATCGGGAACCAAGCCTTCAATTCCAGTTAAAGTTTCTAAAAATGAAATAAACGTGGCTGAATTCAATTGATACAGTAACAGTCGGGTCGCATCCCCCATTTGTTGTTCATGGCGAGAAGCTAGTTTTTTCTCGGCTGAGTTTTTAAACCGTTGCCATTCAATATCATCGGGCTTAGGAAATTCGTTGAGAATGTTATCCAGCACAAATTCTGGAAAGAAATCATCGAGCATAATATGAGGAAATGGCGTGTTATTCGCATACTCCTCTCGATATTGCAGTGCCAGTGCTTGCAACGCATCTGAATCAAAGCGGAACATTAAGTTCTCAGCCGATGAATTGGATTTGACAACCGTTGAAGTCATACTTTCCCTCGAAAACTCTATACGTTAAAACACCAAACAACTTAGGAGTGCATCACTCTAGATGGCAGCAGACACTTACCGAAATGTCAGCAACAGACATAGAATCAACTGACCGATCGTTCGACTGTACATCGCCACGACTGAACCTTCTCCACCATAAATAAGCGTGACACAGGAAACCAGAAAAATCGCCGTAATTAATCCAATTTTTAACAGCTTTTGCGATTCAATTTGCTGAAGCTTAAAGCCAACCATTTCCGTAGTTCGTGCTAGTAAGAAAGTTACGATACATAGCCCGATCGTCAATAGACTAAACGCCCAAGCATGCAAATCCTTCACGCCTAGACTAACGAGCAGATCAAGCCAGAAGTAGTGAATCGGCACAATGGCTAAAGATGCCACTCCCCGTAGGGATAACGCAGACTGAACTGACTTGAGTGGCGGAACCGCACTCATAGCCATCGACCCGGCAAGCCCCAGCAGGATCGGCACAAAGCTGACAATAAAAAACGCCAGGGAAACCGTCCCCCAACGAAAGAACCCTGCCTGCCGCCATGCCAGGATGAGACTGGTTACCAGAGGTAGTGTGCCCAAACCGATGAGACCAATGATCACTGCATAGCGACGAGTGACGATCGTGGTCTGCCAGCGCATCGCCATTGCCCCGACAATAAACCCAAGTAAGGGATACACCATCCAGGGCGACAAGGGATAGGAGACTCCCGGAACGGCTGGAGTACCTAAAATCCAATCCCACCCCCACCAGCCAGTTTGAGTCGTCCCCAGCAGTTTATATAGAAGGGGATTAATCAGAAAGCGGGTGACCGAAATCGCCACAATGCCAATGGTACAAATCGTGAGCGGAGCCGACGATCGACGGACAGATTCCAGCACCAACACGGATAGTCCAATAAACCCTAGAAAATCTAAACCAAGCCATTGACCATTACTCCAATGCATCAGTAGATCCGCCAGAAACAGAATACTGACCTTCATCAGGAGCGATCGCCAACGACCCGATCCCTTTTTTTGACTAGATTGGATTCCGGAACCTACCCCAGTTACGAAAAAGAATAGAACCGGGGCAAAACTCCCAATGAACAACACACTACTCATGCTCCCCTGACGGGCTTCTGCCTCTATCAGGGTTCTTACACCAGCATGGTTAACAATCATTAAAACGGCTGCCAGCCCTCGGAGAACATCAAGTTCTGGCCAGTACAGCTTGGGCTTTGGGATGTTGGTAGTCACAGGCTTACCAGCTTACTTAGGCCTAATAGGGATTATGATTTCTGCTTCTCGATCGCTCGATATAAAGCCGCTTCAAACCGATCCGTAGCATCTTCTAACGTGTAGTGGCTTGCCCTGTCATAGGCTCGATCGGATAGGGCTTGCCATTCCGCATTAGAAAGTTGGCAAATTCGCTCGATCGCCTGTGCCATATCCTCTGGATCGTCCATATTGACTAAAATTCCGGCTCCATCGGCTAGCAATTCCGGAGCCGCCCCGGCAGGTGTACCAATCACCGGAGTTCGACAGGCCATCGCTTCAAGAATCGGGAGTCCAAACCCTTCAAATCGACTCCCAAATAACCAGGCATCACATTTGGCATACAAATCCTTCAACGTATGCTGCGGCGGTTGAAAGTGAAATTCCGCCTTAGCCGGTAACGGTAAATGCTCTACTAGGGGATTGCTACCCAGTGCCACTAGCCGCAGATTAGGAATGCGTTTAGCCGCAATTTCAAACGCTTTCAAACTCACATCACAGCCTTTCCAGGGCGCTTTACTATACATAATTCCCACCGTTGGCTGCGCTTGTTTGCTCCGAGGAGAGGCATTAAATAGAGCGGTATCAATACTATTAGGCACAAACGAAACATCCTGATCGCCATACTGTTTATCCATAATGTCGATCAACCACTGGGATACGGCAATTTTGTGCATCGGCAGCAGATAAGACGCTTTTGCCTGTTCCTGGGGCACATAATCAAACACTTCATGGTGCTGCACGAAATACGCTTTTGCCCCTTTGGTTCTGGATAGATTAGCCACCCAATGAGCCGTTTCCCACCAGGTTGCCACCACCACATCCGCATCTGGAACATCAATATCTTGGATCGAGCGAAAGCGATCGATCAGGCGGTGAGGCACATCTAACTGATCAAAATGGGATTTGGATTTCTGAGTTTTAATCCACCCCTTGCCTTTGCGTAATGAGCGGAATTGTTCCCGCAGGCTAGGCTTGCCAGGGGGTCTAGAAATGACACAGACATCATGTCCGCGCTGCTTTAAGCAATTGGCGTAGAGTGCGATAATGCGATCGCCGCCGGAAAGAGCGAAGCCACTCGCCATCACAAACGTCACTTTCATCGGAACAACCCTTGTAGGATAAAAAATTCAGGTAATCCTTTAAATCCTTAATTTCCAACCATTTTGAAAACTGGAGGAGGCATCGTTGAGGCAAGCAGAAACAGACTACTTGGAGCCATAAACGATCAAACAAACCTTAGCTGGGTCGCGGGGCATCAGCCTGGATTTAAACCCCCGACCAGGTTAAGTAAGTGCCAACGGCTAACAGAGCCGCTATGCCAATTAAAGGCAGATCAATTTCCAACTGCAACATCGAAATCCGTTTTAAGCAGATAGCTTCAAAGGGATAGTAAAGCCAGGAAGAACTAGCCACCCCAATCACACCTCCAATCTGTCCACCCAAATTTACTCCACTCTTTTGCCCCAAATAGTAACCAGCAATCATCGCAACCAGTTTTGTGGCAGCCTCCATCCCCACCAAACCAGCTTTGACTTTAGAGTTGCCAGTGGCTAGAAAAATACTGTCATAGGAGGCGGAAATTGATATTCCTAGCGTCCCTAGCGCTAACAACGGTAACATCCAGGCGGCTCCTGCAAAAGTGGCTGGGTATAAGAATCGGATCATGTAGCTGCCAAAGAAAAACAGAAATAGGGAAGCTGCCCAACTTAAACCGAGCAACACAAACCGACTCTTTTTGAGCGTGGCATAGAGTCGTTCCGGTCGGGTACGAACGATTTCGGCATAGGAGGGAAAGAAGACACGAGTCACCACCTGCCGAGTGACTTCCGTTGGCATCAGTGAGAAGGTTAATGCCACCATGTAAACCCCCAGGAAGGTAACATCAAAAATGCGACCTAACACTAAGCGATCGCCTTGAATCGCCAGATAGCCCATGATGGAACTTAAGAAGATCCACTGCCCAAACCCCCGTAATTCCTGAAACGCCTCTTTGTTCCAGCAGAAGAAGTTACGATCTCCCTCCAGATAGAAATGGGTTGCCAGCATTCTCAAAAAGGTTGAGAAAATACCGCCAATCACCAACGCCCAGACTGAACGCAGGAAAAACGCCAGGAGCACAGTTGAAATTAAGGTGATAGCTTGGCATCCCAACTCCATCACCGTCAGCTTTCCCAATTTAATCTGACGGTTCATGGTGGCCATTTTGGTTGAATTTAGCCCCGACAGGAACGCACTGATCCCCACAACTGGAAGGATCTGAGCCAGGGCTGGCTCCCCATAGAAATGAGCTGCTGGCACGGCTAGCAACCCTGCACAAATCCATAGTCCGATGCCACGTATGGCTTGAATCGTCCAGGCTGTATTCAAAAATATAGGATCATCGCCTCGTTTATTATGAATAATACTTTGAACGACACCAACATCCGAAAACATCTCTAACCCGAACATAAACGATTGCACCAATGCCATCAAGCCAAAATCCCTGGGAAACAGAAGTCGGCTCAGGATCAAACTGCTCGCCAAGCGCAGAACTTGACTGCCACCATTATTCAGTAGTGTCAGGATTGATCCTCGGATTGCCCGATTTTTCAGTGGTACTGGTTGTTCAGATGTCATTTTGATGGGCTATGAGTAGAACAAATTGGTTTCTAGAGTTGGGTGAGATAAGTTGAATGTTGACTTGCCTTAGTCTGCCCATTTCTTTCCACCCCTCAACAGTAAAGCCTGAATGATCAGGAAAAACTCGTACTGTCTTCAATATCGGTGAAGGAGTTCAGCGATCGCGGATCTCACCCCTGATCTTTACTTTCTCTTTCAAAACTCCCATCCCCTCCAAGAAGATATAAATCTTGGATGAAGCTAGAGGCGAGAGCCTATAGGGAAATTGCGGAAACGTTTCATAATGACCTTATCAACCTGGCATCCTGGTCAAAATGAATCTTCACGTTAGCGTTGATGAATAACCTCAGATCCAACCCATCACTGTCTTAACCACTTTCCCGCATAGGTCTGAGGAGAAATAGACCTCTCATCTAAAAATCTTCTGGACAGTAAAAGATTCAAGGTTAGGATCAGGGCTAAGTTTGCGATCGTGGCATCTATGTAGGGAACTTTTGTCCTTAACATCACCATCAGGATATATTCCGATGTTCTAAGT
>NZ_JBLZFZ010000068.1:0-37851 GCF_050753385.1 Pantanalinema rosaneae CENA516 | reverse complement strand
AGATGTGTATAAGAGACAGGGGGAATGGGGAATGGGGAATGGGAATGGGAAAACGACACTACTTCCTCCTCTTTACTCCCTCCTCCCTCCTCCCTACTTTCCACTTCCTACCCCCCACTCCCTACCAACTCACGCATCTGTTTCTGGTAGTACGCAATCACATGGTCTTCTAAACAACATTCTTTAATGGTTTGCACGATCGCCGCTTGATCCAGCCTTTCACCGACAACTTCAATGCCACTGAACCGATCGGGTCTGCCATTCAAGCAAAGCGGTAGATTCAGTTCTAGATGGGGAGTTGCAGGGAGTCCCGCCACAAAGTCAAAATAGAGCGATCGCCCATCGGCAATATCAAAAATGCCTTTGGCGCGTTGAACAGTGCCATAAGCTCCATTCGTTAGTTCATACCAAAAGGTATTCAGACTGGCAGGATCAAGCACCTGTCCCGACAACGCCGAACGCCAAAGATGAGGGTGTTGTAACATAAATTTCGCTTCAGCACCCGTCACAATCAGATCTGCCCAGTCGTGCCATTCGGTGTGACGAGTTCCGGGTGGCAGTACAGCCACTCGACGGCAATCTGCTACCTGATCAGGCAAAATGAGCGAGGTCAGATCAATGTGAAATCCTAACTCCAGGTAAATAGAACGTCCGACTGTAGGACGCTCCAGAAAATCAGCTAGCTGGATGACAGGTAATACCGTGAGTCCAGAAACTTCTGCTGCCAGATAGGCGGCATCAATCAGTGGTTCATCCGCTCCTAAGCTGAGATAGATCGCAGTGTCAGCGATCGCCTGAATCTGCTGTTGTATCCAGGTAGTTTTGCCTGCACCAGATGAACCAGCAACCAGAGTAATATCCAACGTTTGCATCGAGTTCTAACTGACTCCTCATCTCTGACTGGGGTTTGTCGGCTTTGCGGTAAACCTTAGACCATGATACAACTAAAATGATAATCATTCTCGCATTTTAGATTTGATTCATGGTTGATGTTCCGTTTGCTTTGCCTGCTTCGATTGATCTGGCGATCGTAGGAGCTAGACTCCATGCGCTCACTCTGGTTACGCATCGATTGCAAAAGAACAAGTCAATGCGCGGACGTTTCATTGTTTTTGACCTCAGCGGTCAGTGGATGAGCCAGTGGAACCATCAATTTGCGGCATGGAGATTCCCCCATCTCAGGTCACCTGCTGTACATCAACCAGACCCTGACCCCCACGTCCTCCGTACCTTTGCCGAACGCCGTCCTAATGAACTCTTTGCGCCCTACGACTTACCCGTTGAAGCGGTGCGATGTAGAAAGTCGAGTGTTTGAGGATTAAAGTTAATCCACCCAAGTGAGTGGAGAGCCGTCTCTCCCAGTAGAATCTGTCCCACTATCCCCACGTAAAAGAGTCTCCGACTCCGGTCACGCTAGTAGTAAGTAATGAATCCAGTGGAATGCAGACCACGAACGTATCCTAACCTGGCTCCTGGTAATGCGGGAGATAGGGGTTCCAACTTTGCCCCACGCTGAAAGGTGGCAGACTTCCAGCAGATCATCGACGATAAACCAAGGTGATGGGGAAACTCCATATCCACTTCATCGATCTACTTCTGCACACACTTTAAACATGAGCCTGACCTGGAAAGGGATTCATCCCATTGTTCAGTTGAATCAGAGGGTTTACCAAAAAGGGTTTTCGCTCTCCAAATCAGCCATGAAAGCAGTGGAGAAACGATTAGAACGCAATCCGTTGTTGCCCAAGTGGGATATCCTGATCCAACCCACTTAAGTTGGTATCTTCTTTCCCAAAAATCACCTCAGTACTCTTGCTTTCTACCAGGGATTACCGACCAGAGTAAATCCTGCCCAATAGTAGGGATGAGAGAAGTCCTCAACTTGAATGATTTTCAGCGTATCTGCTAAGGTTTTTGGGTCAATTAATGGTGAACCTGTCGTCCGTTCCTGTTGCTCTAGTAACGTTAGGATAATCTGATGCTGTTGGTTTAACAGTGCTAATTGGGCTTGACGTAAAGCGTCTGCTTTGATGATTGACTGATTTAAATGGTGGTAAAACTGAGTCATTAGCATAAAGGTTGCCAAATCATCCACATTCCATAGGCTTGCTAATGAAGACTTTACTCCCAATTGAATCGATAATCCAGCTATCCCAAACTCATCAAACTCGCTACCTATAGCAGTTTGGCAAGCACTTAATGCCATTAGCTCAATAGGTGGTTTACTCAAATTCAACTGACGTAATTTCTGGAAATCGAGCCTCTCATCCCAGAATTGTAGATAGGAACTGGCAGGACTGGCTTGATCAAATTCAGCATGAGTTGCTAAATGCACAATGCCATAACGCTGTTGATTACGTTGTTGATCGAATTGTGCTAACGTGAAGGCTTGATTGAGAAAAACCTCTCCTTGCCAAAGGATGGGAGTAATAGTGATGGATTCTACAGGAGCAAATGGCAGCGGTGTTTGTGCCTGATCGCGCTGAAAGATTTCAGCCCCCATGGCTAAAACTTGAACATTTCTAAGATTGACATAGCGTGTGTCAGTCAAGCTCATACTAGGCATTAGACTAACACTATATTCTTCAATCAAAAATCGTTGCCCGTCATGTAAGGCAGCTAATGGCAGCGATCGCAGTAAACCACTGTCCATGATATAAACCAGATTGTTTACCTGTTCCCGATCTAAATCAGGCTTCAACGGAGTGACCAACCACTGATACAGTTGTTGAGCCGCTTTGAGATAGCTGTTGGGTGTGAGATGCCCGATACTCCGGAAGGTTCTAGTAATTGTTTCTGCTTCAGAACGAGTGGCTGACTCTAGGGGAAATTTTTGGTTATTTAACGCCAGAAAAGCTTGTGCGGTTGCCCGGACTTTAGCACGGGTGGCTGCCACAATGCGTCTACCAATGACTTTACCCTTAGCTGTTACTAAAATCAAGGCAAGCTGGTCACTTTCCTGAGGCGTAATTTGAATTACTGATGAGGTTGTTAAAAAGTGATCTGGTGTATTCGTATAGGTAAGAAATTCGGGAACAAACACGGTGTAAATGATGGCAGGTTTAATGCCAACGGCTTGTTCAATTTGAATCAGTTCTTGCTGAATGGCTTCCAGGGTTTTAATTCGAGTGCCCTGAATCCCCAGCATTAGCTCATGTTCCCGGGTATATCGTTCCTCAGGTAGTATCGAATTACGATTGAACCTAAACGTAGATAGTAGTTCATCCAGTGAGAACTGCTCCCAAATATCACTTTGAGGTGGAGATTCTAGTTGAAGTGTGACTAGCTGAATATCGCTGGGGGTACGACCTTGTTGATAAATTCCCGGAAACGAACCCGAGAAAATTGTGTTCTCAGTCCCCGTAGTAATAGCTCCAACCGTACCGTTCACTGATGCTTGACCAACTGTAAATGGAATATTCTGAACACCTCCGCCATGCCGAATCATGATCGATCCTCCCCGATCGCCGCCTGCCGTAGAAATGCTGGCAGAAATACCATTGCGATCGCTAAAGCGATCTGTTGCCCGAAAGAATCGCTCTGTTGTAATGTCAACATTTCCTCCTTGTCCGGTTGTACCTCCCTGAGCATTAATCGAACTGACTTGAATATCGCCCTCTGGATCAAGCGTTACGTTACCCCCATTGCCGACAGTAGCACTGGAATTAATTGCTTCCGTAGTAATGCGATCGCGGGCAGAAATAGTGACTGCACCACCCCTAGATACACCTGAAGTAGTTAGATTACTACTACTAATTGCTCCCAGGTTTGCTGTGAGGGTAAGATCACCACCAAAACCAGAACTACTTGCAGTCGTTAAATCCCCTGTCGTTAAGTTGCCATTCGTTGCCGTCAGGTTGATTGTACCCCCATTAGCATTCGAACCAGTATCTAGATTGGCTGCCGTTAAAGTAGCTCCACTCAAGTTAATACTGCCACCTTGAGTCTGAATGGCTTCGGTAATGGTTAAATTACCAGCACTAGATAAGGAAACATCTCCCCCAGCGGTAGTAATTGCACTACTCAGGATAAAATCTCGATTCAGTCGTAAGCTAAAGTCACCTCCTGCGGTTACGATCGTGGTAGGTAACAAGAGCAGATCAGGAGTCGTTTGGCTGCCCAGGAATAAATTAGCGCCATTAGCCGTAATACCTACACTCAGGTCAATTGTTTGAGCCGCATTCACCGTCAACTCACCACCATTTCCGGTTGGAGAACCTAGAGTAATTGAGCCTGTTGTTACACTACCCACGGGAGCATTCAGACTAATGGCTCCACCGTTAGCCGTTCCAGTGGAGTTGAGGTTGCCAGTAGTGACAGTACCCACATCACTGGTTAGCGCGATACTACCACCACTCCCATTTTGAGTTGAGGCTGTTTCTACATTGCCAGTGAGAATGTTGTTTCTGGCTTGGAAATTAACGACTCCACCATCACCATTATCTGATCGGGCTAAAACCCGGCGGAGGGAATTGTTGTCGCCATTAATAGCGATCGCTCCATTCCGACTGGTCAATGTCACTGCCCCAGCTTTACCCTGTCCTCCACTCCCCGCATTAATTGCCCCGTTGTCTGCTCCATCAATCGCTGTGCCATTAACCGTAATGTCATTTTGCGCAGTTAAAGTAACATTGCCACCATTACCCGGTTGAGTACCTGTACCTTTAAAGCTGATAATCGTGCCCGTTGCGATCGCGCCGTTTTGCGAATCGAGGGTCACGGCACCACTATCTCCGGGTACTGTGCCATCCGATACGGTATTGATTGTACCCGTCTGGATAGTTCCGGGAGCTGATAGAACGATCGGCCCCCCACTGCCGTCTAAGGATGATGTATTCAGGTTGCCAGTAGTAATTGTGGCTGGCTGAGTGGGTGCAGTTGTAGTGAAGTCAGGGGTGTCACCTACAAGTAATGGTGGCTCTACAGTCGGTAGACCAGCCCGCAAAATTAAGGCTCGACGGGTCGTTAATGCTGTAAAATCAGGATCAGTAGTTGGAATAGCAGAGGCTAGATCGGGTGACGTGATTGTGATATTGCCAGTTGTAATACTACCTACCGCTTCTACCTTTAAAGCTGCCCCCGTGTAGTTGCCTAATATGACATTACTGTTAGAACGAATGATGGGATCATAGAGGCTAACCAAGTGACCTGGTTCACCCGCCAGATTACGAATCATGAAATGACCACCACTGGCAAAGTGAGCATCTCCAGAAATAGTCCCGCTACTGATTAACGTTAAATTCCCACCACTGACGAATGGAGTGATTGGGTGAGCCAATGCCAGAATATCAATGCTGTGCTTCCCCTGAATCGTTAGATCTCCACCGACCTGAGCGACAAAGGGCACAGTGGTACTATCGCGGATTTGTACGGTCTGTTCAGCCAAAAGATGCAAGGTATGGGTAGTTTGTAACTGGCTAGCCACTAAAGTCAAATTATGGCTGGCAGATAAGGTGGTAGATTGGGCGATCGTCGATCGCGCTATTAGATCTCCTGCCTCTATCCGTAACCCCGATCCTGTGAGGATGACCTCTCCAGGGGAACCAAGCGTGATTCCAGTTGCGTGATTGACGTTTCCTCCGGTTAATAATTGCGATAAAGCAGGTGGCTCGAACGGAAATACCGCCGAGTTCGCGATCGTACTGGGTTGAATTGGTTGAATTTCCAAACTTAAGGGGTTCCCAGATTGGCTCAAGCGCACCAGCCTCGTACCCGGAACGGTCGCAACCGTAATCTGACCTCCCGGTGCAGCAAGGGTTCCTGTACTGACGATCGTTCCCGCCAATAAGGTCAAGTTTTGTCCCTCAGTCACAGCTAAGTGACCAGCATTGATTATGCTACCTGGCTGGGACATGGTAAAAGCAAAGCTGTGCGGAGTGCCAATCAATGCAGCATAATCATGATTGCCAATCGCATTGAACCACTGAGCGCCAATACCAATACCACTAGCGGTTGTGGCAGTAAATGCAGCAGGTACATTTAACCGAGCATTGGTGCCAAAAATTATTCCTGCTGGATTCATCAGGTAAAGATTAGCATTGCCACCCATGATTTGCAGCAGCCCATCGATTTGTGAGGCTCCTCCACCCACCACCCGACCAAGAATATTACGCAGATTTGGGTCAGCCAAAAAGTTAGCAATTTGATGCGTGTTAAGCCCAAATTGTTGAAAGCTATGAAATAGATTGGCTCCATCTCGGGAACGTTGTCCTCCAGTGATATTAAATTGGTTGCCAGTTAAGTTCACCTGTGTTCCTGTTCCATCATTGGCTGGAACAATAGGTTGAGCCTGAACTAATGCAGTAGATTGGGTCAAGCTGATCAGCCAAACGGTGGCTCCTAGCAGGTATTGGCAATTTCGTCCGATCGCTGATCCTGGCATGGCGATTATCCCTCTAGCCTGGATGATAACCCACAGGCTTCAGCCTCGATGGCTGCCAGAAGCTGAATTAGCTCCGGCGAGGGATGGGGGACTGAGTAAAGGGTTTGCAGCGCATCTGACCAATACTGGTTTTGCACAAAGTAAGTCGCGCGGTTTAGGGCGATCGCTTCAACGGTTGAAGCTTGAGCTTTCAGCTTATGCTCGATTTGGAGTAGTTCCTGCTGTACTCTTTGACGCTCTGCGGCTGACACAAGCGTAAATTGTGGTAGCAGATAGTCCACTTTGATCAGGGGTTGATCCTGGGTGTTATAAAGAACAACTTGATACGTCTGGTGGGGCTGAAGGGCTGTACCCTGGTAAGCGATCGTTTGAGCTGTGCTAGGCAGATTTTGGCTCCACACAACGGTTTGGTCATTGGTACGGATCTCAATCCGTTTGAGCGATTGGTTCGGTTTTTGCCAAACCAATAACGGACGATCGCTCCAAATGGGTTCCCCGCGATAACCGGGGGTAATTAAACAAAAGCCACCGCGAGTACCGCCCCGTCGCCGCCGAGGCCCAAACAGGTCTTTCAGTTGTTGCCAACCTGATACAGTGGGCTGATTGGGTATCGCAACCGCAACTGGCAAACTGGTTACAAGGAATACTCCAGCACTGAATAGCACTGAGAATAAAGATGTGGAAAAAGGCATATTGTCATCCTCCGGAGGGCTTGAGGAAAGTAACGATCGAGGTTGTTATGATTTACGTTGAGGTAAGAGATAACTCCAAAATAGGGCTGAGGGAAAGAACCAGGGTAACAAAACTGCTAAGGAAAGATAACTTTGTAAAGTAATCAATCCATAAACAATCATTGCTCCAATCAATCCAATCTGCGATCGACGGCGCTGGAGTGAAGTCTGAGTCAGTAACTGACCTTGCATGCCTTTGCCCAGAATCGCCGCAATACCAATTAGCCAAAGATCGGGAATTTGCCAAACGCGATGATGCTTTAACCAGTGATGTACCGTGTAGGCATGGGCTTCTCCACCAGTAAATACCTGGGAGCGATTAGGGCTGAATGAGCGATTTAGCGATCGCCAAAACTCGATCGCTAGAGGTACAGGGAAGTTATCATCAGCTTGATCATACCCTCCTGATGCGATGATTACTGCTTGCGATTGCAAGGCTTGCAAGGTTGGATCTTGCAAAGGGCGCTCTAGAAATTCCCAGGCCGCAATATGCTGATACACGCGATTGGGAGGAAGGGAAAAATCAAGGATTGGAGTGAGTCCCATCGGGGCAGCAGAGGGGACTATCGGACTGATCGCCGTAGGAGAATGAAAGTTGAGATAGGCGGTCACTTGAGTTTGCAAGGAGTTTGTCAGTTGTAATGCGGGGTGGGGCGCTCCATAAGTAGTGGGTAATTGGTGCAACCGATGCGCCAGGGCGATCTGATAAGCAAAGGGACATACTTGATTACAATCGAGCCGATTGGGTTGCATCAGATTCCAGTCCAAAATTTCGATCGTTCCGTGCAGAATTGAGCGTGAATTGACTAACTGTGGACTGATGCGAATCGGTTGCCCAGTATCGTTTAAACGGGTTGCAAACACAAACCAGGTTGCTTGTTGAATTGCCGTGTTTAAACTGGTTTGTAGCGGTTGATCAACCGTAGTTGTGCCATCGAGAAAATAATCTACTCCAATCACCCGCACGTTTAATTGCCGTAAGCGATCGATGATTTTAGCTAAATAGGTGCGATCAATCGGTTTGACTTTATAACTATCAATTCCATGCCGTTCGATCGAAGCTTGGTCAATCGCGACGATCGTCACTGGGGGCTGAGTGGTGGCAGGGAGTTGCTGCGTCGTGTGACGGTAAATGGCAGTTGCCCAATAGCGGTACTCAGACAAGCTTTCTCGGATTGGAGTGATCAAACTCAAGAGCGTTATAGTTCCTAGCATCATGACCTCTCGCCAAGTCGGTTGCCACCCTTGCCAAAGCCGTTTCCAACGGGATGGTTCAAGTTGAAATAGAGCCGCCTGAGGATCGGGATGACAGAATAACGAGGGCACTAAATAGGCTGAGGGGTAAGAAATTTGCTCAGTTGCCAAGTAATCACAGCTGCCTTGCAGAGCGGTATGAATATCCTGACAGGCGACCAATCGCTGACAGAGTTGCTGTAAAAAGGTGTGAGCAACGTCATCATGAATTTGCTCCCGCATCACAACCACCTGGCTCACTCCTAGCTGAATCAAGGCTGCGGCAAGATCCAAGCCAGAGCAGGAATTGAAGATTGCCAGTCGCAAGCCTCGCTGTTTAGCGATCGTCAATTGAGGTTCGATTTCCCACAGCGATAGTGTGACACCCCGACGCAATTCCAACTTGCCGCCCATTGTGGCAGATTCATCACTATGCCCAGCGAAAAACAGGATGTCCCAGCCTCGTTCATCGGCGATCGCTTCAGCCAGTTTCTGTTTCACGTCAATTGAGCCATTCACTAGCTGGGAATCACTCTGACAGTAAAAGGGAACAATGTCGGCAAAGGGAGCGAGATCGCATAATGCCTGATGATCCCGCTCGGGCTTTAGCTCAGCCGCATCACCAAACACTGCCAAAACTCTCAGCTTCCGGCGATGACTGGGAGGGATGGGTAGATTGATTAGCTCCGTGGTAATCGTGCGAGCAATTCGCAGGCGATCGTTCGTCGTCTGACTAGAGGGCAATGTCCAAGTTTCCCAGGGTAATCGGGCTAACTCCAAGGGACTACATTCCAGCAGTAGATCGAGGGGAGAATCGCTGTCTAGCTGGGTTGTGCCCGCTTGGGCAAGGGCTTGTTGCAGGCAACCACGAATGTCCAGTAACTCTGCCCGACCTAACCAATGATGAAAGGCTTGTAACAAAGCTGTTTCCGCTAACCGTAATTCCTGATCCCAATCATAGGTGGTAGGAGTGCCACTCCCGCCCTGATGACTGACTCTAGCGCGACTACTCAGTTGATAGCGCTGGCGGTAAATTTGCTGCCAGGTCTGGTATAGGTGAGTCAGAGTTGGCTCATAAGGTATGGTCGCTGTTAACTCGCGCCCAGTTGCATCCATCAGATCAAACAAGCAAGATTGATCAACTCGGCGAACTCGGAGGCGAAACGGCGATCGAAGTAGCATCATGCTGATCCTGCCTGACAAACGATCGGGGGTAATGTTAACGGTAATGCATTTGGTAACAGAATGGTAATGACAAATTCTTCCGTTTGATTCCCTTCAAGTAAGGTATAAAGATAGAGATCCTGACTGGTCAGCACAACCTCTGTCAGGATGGTTGTCACACCTACCTGTAAGCGAGTTCCTACAGGAATTGTACTTCCCGGTTCTGCGACCAAAATCACCAACAAGGCCCAATCTGCATCCGGCAACAACCAGGTGACAATGCCGACTTGCAGATTAGTCTGTGCTAATCGGTGGCTGGCATACTGGGCTTGGGTCGGTATAGTAAGTCTCTGCCGTTGGATTAAATCAGCGATCGCAATAGTTAATTTGTCGGTGGTGCGCCGCATTGCCCCAGGGGTGACTAGCAATTGTGGCATCGACCAGTCCAGGGGGAACTGCAAGCGATCGATCGTGTGATGAGACCAATACCAAACATTAACGACTTGTTGAGTCAGTTGAGTCAGCGTTGTGGCAATGTGCGTTGCGATCGTCGTTGGTTCAGCATTAGTTCGTAGTTGTGTTAACACATTCAGTAGCGGGGGGCAGGTCAGCAGAACAGATCCATGTTTCCAATCCAACTGTTCCGCGATCGGTTGATTCAAGTCGAGGGTGGGCAACTGCTGGGCTAGTTCAGCCTGAATCGGAGCCAGTTGCTGCCGGATCGATGGTATCGCTACAGGTAAGGGTAAGGAGCCAGGAGCCAGGAAACGTAACCAAGCTAATAGATGGCTAAAGTCGGGATCGAACCAATCCAGCGCCAGAGAATAGTGCCAGCTAACATCGACTGTTACGTTGGTTACCTGTTGCATCTGAAGCCACTGATCATGACGGAGACAACCCCGCACAATCACCTGGGCTTGTTCTTCCTGGACTTCTATCAGTACATAAAAATGAGCGGTAAATTCTGGAACATCGAATACGGCTCTGGGAACAGCGATCCACTCTTCTCCAATACTTTCAGTCACAATTAAACATAGCCGAAATCCATTGATTTCTAAATGACTCACAGAGGACAGGAAATGTGCATAGCTTGGTTGTAATATCCAACACTGCGATGCGGCGATCGCGCCAGGATCAAGGTGGGTGTTGAGCCAATGTTCCAAGCCCTCGATCGCCAGGAGATTGATGTAAGCTTGCCATTGGTCTGCTTCGGTGCGGGCAGATTGACTGAGGTGCATGGCGCGATCGCACTGTTCAATCTCCAGTTCAATCACCGCCTCTTGTAAGGTCAATAAATCCAGCGATCGGGGTAAAGCAGCACTGATTGAGTTAATCATGGGGTCATTCCTGGCATCACTTGCTCGGTACACTGTGTAAGGCATCTAACATTAAGCAAAATCGTTGAGCATATAAACTGTTAAACGTCCGGTTTTTACTCGCCCGAGTTTCTGCCGCCGCCGCTCGAAAGATCGTTTCATCAATGACACCATCAACGTGTTGAATCAAGTTACTTAGATAACTCGGTGGTAAAGGATCTTGCACTAATTGCAACTGTCTAGCCTTATCTAACAGGCAGGTGAGGAGTTGTTCTCGTGTCCAGTGCCGAATATTGCCCAGTAGCGATTTGAGGTCTAATAGGCGACTGACTTCGTACTGATCGGTCATATTTAATAAGGTGGCGATTTCAGTTTGGGATTTATGCTCAAAGTACAGTAATCGCAGGGCTGGTTGGAGTTTTTCTGCCAGATGCGATCGGCGTTTACTGCGTTTTAAGGTGGTCAGGCGATCGCAGATACTGCGTTGAATCGCTGCATCCAGACAGGCTAATAATTGTTGATGACAAAAAGCTTGTAAATCCAAGCGTTCTGCTTCTTCGGGAGTCATGGGGGTACTTAAGTCCGCCACCTCCCGCAACTGGGTTTCCCCGGTATAGGGATTCGTCACTTCCAGGGATTCAGCCAGGGGAGTACCTCTACGTCCCCAAAGTTGCGCTTGGCGTAAGTGGCTGGCGATTTGGCGGAGGTAACTGAGTAAATCTTGGGACGTAGCAAGGACAACCTGCCGTTCTCGTAGCGATCGCAGCATTGTGGTCAGTTGTTCAGGAGTAGGCTGAGAACAGGGCTGCCGATGGCTACGATGGTAGCGTAAGCGATCGCGCCGATAGATGGCATGGAACACCTCCAAAATGTCTCGCTCTGGAGGCTCTAGATGCCTGGGATTGGATTTATTCAGTAATGCCCAGTCGGTAATAAATTGCAATCCACATTCCAGCAAAAAGTGATTCAGTTCAGGATGTCGCCGTACCCGGAAATCCGTCCAACCTGCCAAACTACAGTGATGCTCGGGGCGAAAGGAGCGCACCAATTCCACGGCAAAGGGGACATAGTGACCTAACGGTAAACAACCATCATCATCCAAAACAAAGGGGAGTAAATCCCGGTAGGTAAAGCGATTTCCACTGCTAAATAAGCGAGCCCGTTTGGCACAGGCTTTCAGGATGGCATGGGATACATAACACCGGAGGCAAAGTTCGGCTTCGGTGCCGCCAGGATGGGGCAGCACATTGATATAAGACCATAGTTGGGCTTGGACGGATTGATCCGCCACTGTTAAGCACTCCACGAACCCCGGAAAGTGGGTCTGAAAATATCCTCGCGCGATCGCAAGTGGCTGAACTTTGTACCCCCTGCTATCGCTAGCAGCATCCAATCGCACTAGCTTCCAGTAGTTTGACGATTCACCCATGAGCTTGAAACCTTGCTAAGTAGGTAGACAACCAGATACCAATCAATCCTTTTTAGGCAATCTCTTGAATGAATACAGGATCAAGTTTGGAGCTTATGCAGTTATCCGGTTTGCCGCGCCATTAATTGAGCAAACAATCCATCCTGAGCAGCTAGTTCCCCGAAGGAACCGTGTTGAATGATACGACCAGCTTGTAACACATAAATCCGATCCGCATGGCGAATGGTACTAAGCCGATGGGCAATGACGAAACGAGTGACCTTTAAGTGATCGAGGCTTTCACTGACGATCGCCTGAGTCCGGTTATCTAAAGCACTCGTGGCTTCATCAAACAACAAAATCTGCGGTTTCAAAACTAATGCCCGCGCAATTAGTAATCGTTGGCGCTGACCACCGGATAAATTACTCCCCCCTTCACTAACCACAGTATGCATTGCCATTGGCATCGCCGCCACATCCTCAGCAAAACCAGCCATCCGAGCCGCTTCCCAGGCTTCATCCAGGGTGATCTGAGCACCACTGGCAATATTCTCAAAAATTGAGGCAGACATCATCCGCCCAGACTGCAATACCACACCTAACTGACGGCGAACCGCATCAACATCTAGCCCAGCTAAATCCTGACCATCGTAGTAAATTGCTCCCGATCCTGGCGTTTCAAACCCTAGCAATAGCCGAAATAACGTCGATTTACCACTGCCCGATCCACCGACCAATGCAATAAATTCTCCGGGTTCTGCCTGAAGGCTAACATCATCTAACACTAATGCACCATCACTCCGGTAGCGAAAGATCACATGATCAACAGCAATTTTTCCTGTCAGTTGACCAGGATCGGTCTTACTGAGATTAACTTCTGGAATCGTGTCAAGAATCGGCTGGGCTCGTTGGGCTTGCGGAAGCACTTGTAGCACATCGGTAGCAATATTACTCAGGTCTGTCGCTCCATCCATAAAGGCATGAAAGGCAGCGTTGAATGCCAGGAAGGTTCCCACGGTTAACCCCGTTGTGCCCGCCGGATGAGCCGCTGTTAACAACGGCATCGTCAGCCCAAATAGCATGGCAGAGGTTAGGGTGGGCATCATAGTATTAAACGCAACCAAGAGGTCTTCACTGCGCTGGCTACTGAGACTGAGCTTGACCTGTTGACTATATTGTTTGCTCCAAGTGGCGAAAGCCCGTTCTTCTGCTCCAGCAATCCGCAGTTTGGCAATGCCATTGATCAGTTGAACGGTATGTCCAAATAAAGCCCCCTGGAGTTCCAGTAACGGATTGATTTTACGAATTAGGATGACACTGGTTAGAGTCGTTACAGCGATCGTGATAACTGCTACACCAACCGCAACCAGCGCTAATTGGATACTGTAATGTAACAATAGTCCTAGATTCAACAGAGCGAACAATGCACTGATCAAATTGATCATGGTATTGCCACTCAATCGGCGGCGAATTTGGCTGATCGAAGTCACACGGGATTGCAGATCGCCTGTGGTGTACTGGCGAAAAAAGGAGACGGGCAAACTCAGTAACCGATTCCAGACGGCGGCTTGGGTGGCGACATCAGACATTGTTTCCACCCGCAGAATGGCTAGACCTTGAGCAATCCGAAACAACGCGGTTCCGATCGCGGCAATCAACAACCCTCCTCCCACTTGCAGTAACACACCCCGATCGCTATCTGGAATCGCCTGATCAATCAGAATTGCGGTAGCCTGCGGGGTTAACATACCTAACAAGGTCGCTGCGATCCCGGTGAGCACAATCACCAAAATATCCCGTAGACACCCTTTGAGCGCAAATTGCAGTAAGGCTAGCGCATTCACTGGATGATCAGGTAACGGACGGTAGAACATAGCCGCCTTGGGAGCCAGAGTGGCGGCGATCGCGGCATCCACGCGCCTCTGCGTTTGTTCAACTGGATCAAATAGTTCATACCCAGTTGCCCTAGGTAACAATACCACCAACTGTTGATCTGACTGCCGATACGCCGCTAATACCCCGTTATCTTTCTGCCACCAGCGATCGCGCAATAGCACTTGCCGCATTCTAACCTTAGAGGCTCGCATTAGAGCTTCTAGGGGATCTTGCACCCGTCTCAAATCTTCCGATTTCGCGAGAGGACGAATGGTGACTCCTAACGTTCTCCCGATCGCTCCTGCCGCAACTAACAGTGGCGAATCCTTAGCCAGATACGTCAAATCCTGAGTGCCTAATGTTGCCGCGAGTTCACCTAAGGCGGTAGTCGTCACTTGTTGATTCAGCCGTTGTTGAGCTTGCAAGCGCTGTAATTCTGCTACCGCTTCTTGTTGGGCTAGATGATCGAGCCAAGCTAATAGATGGCAATGCAGTTGGGATACGCCAGTTAACCATTGATTCAGGTAGCTGATGTTACTTGTTGAATAGGTCGTGACCTGCACAGCCGCTTCTGCCTGTAACCACATGCGATCGCTGAGAGGAAATAGACCTGTGTCTGAGTCAACGGCTAATGTCTCCAGACCTAGCCAATGTAAGCATCCCTGCTGCACCTGTATCCAGATCACAGTATTAGTTTGTGGTTGTAAGGCTTGCCCTGGATTAAGCGAGTAGCGGCTCGACGCAGCGCCTATCACTGAAGTTGTTGGGATTATCATTGATGTTAACGTTGTCCCCAGATGTTGAATCCATTGATGAAGTAGCCTATGTATTTCAACATCAGCCTCGGGAACGCACTGACTCACAGTGGTCAGATCAACTCGTAATAACGCAGTTTCCTCCACTGGAATTGCCAACATCTGATAATTATGCGGATCACTTGTATGGCTGACTGTACCAAATAATGCTTCTCCAGCTTGAGCCGTAAACAAGTAGCGTCGCCGACCCACGATCGTCCCTGCGGCGATCGTCCCGGCAAATAATGCCACTGATCCCGATTGAATTATCCATATCGTGTTGGGACGATCGAGCAAAATTGTTTGACTGCCATCAACTCGCTGATAATCCCCTGGCAGAATTGCCGCCGTTGTTAAGGTTTGCATGATAATTTTCCTGTAAAAGTCTCATTGGGGGGCTACATGCAAGAGCCTTCTGTCCGAATTAGGCTTGAATATACTCCTGCAACCTGCCATAGCTCCTGATGGGTACCGCGTTGTACCACTTTGCCCTGCTCTAGCACAATAATCTCATCACAGTCGCGAATGGTGCTTAATCGATGCGCCACAATCAAGCAGGTACAGCCCCGTAGCCGCAGATTGCGATCGATGATGCGCTCCGTCTCTGCATCTAACGCACTGGTGGCTTCATCCATTACCAGGATGCTGGGATTATTGACTAACGCTCTGGCAATTTCTAACCGTTGTCGCTGCCCACCACTTAAATTGATTGCTCCTTCCATGAGTTCTGCATCATAGCCGCCGGGAAGGGACAAAATCACCTCATGAATCGCCGCATCCTGACAGGCTTTGACCAAATGTTGCTCGGAAACTGTAGCATCCCATAGGGTCAAATTCTCTCTGACGGTTCCACCAAATAGGAGAATATCCTGTTCCACCATCGCGATCGAATTGGTCAGAATCTGGCGCGGAATCTGAGTGCGAGGGATGCGATCAAAACAGATTTCTCCAGCAGTCGGTTCATACATCCCAATCACCAGTTTGGCAATGGTGGACTTGCCAGAACCACTCCCACCCACTAGAGCCACTCGCTGTCCGGGTGCGATCGTCAGGTTAAAGTTTTCAATTAATGGTTCGGCTAAACGGCTGTAGCTAAAGCTGATATTACGAAGCTCGATCGCACCCTGGAGGCGAGTCGATGCGGCAGGGAGAGAAGGGGAGGGAGCGATGGGTTGAGCAAAGGATTGGACTTGAGGATCGATCGGGTTGCTGAGAACATCATCTAAGCGGATTAGATTACCTTCTAAATCTTGTAGCGCACTGCCAAAGTTGATCAGATTGTTGACAGGTGCGAGGAAGTTTTGCATCAGACCTTGAAATGCGACTAACATACCGATACTGAGATGTCCGTTGATCACCCGGAAACCACCCACGACCAGTAACAACATCGAGGCTAGAGCAGATAGGAGCGTTGGTAATACAGAAAAAGTTTGATTCGCAACACCCAATTCCTGCTGAGAATTGATCGCTTTGGTGTAGTATCCTGCCCAGCGAGCAAAAAAATCTCCTTCCAACCCAGAGGCTTTGATCGTTTCAATACTCTGGAGTGCTGCGATCGATGTACCAGCGACCTTCCCGTACTCCTGCATGAGCCGCTGGTTAGTATCAACCCGCTGGCGAGAGAGCCACCGCAACGTCAAAAGATTGATAGCTGCAAACCCAATACTAATGGCGGTTAATACACGATCGTATTGCAGCATGACTAAAGCATAGAAAGTAATCATGACAACATCGATCGCTGTCATTGCTAATTTCCCAGACAATACTTCAGCAACCTGATCATTTAACATTGTTCGATTGCTGATATCACCGGCAAATCGTTGAGCGTAAAATCCAATCGGCAACCGGAGAATATGCCAGAGGAAGCGACTGGACATGCCAACCGATAATTTAATTTTTAATCGGCGTAAATAGCGTAATCGGAGTAATGTTAGGAGTCCCTGAAGTATGGTTGTCAGCAGCATCGCCATTAATAACGGACGTAGCCACTGTTGTCGATTGTGAATTAGAATCTCATCAACAAACACCTGACTAAACACCGGAATTGCCATCCCCGCGATCGTCAATAACAATCCCGTTAAGATGCAGTAGACCAATGCCCCAACTGAACTGCGTAACCGCTCCCATAACGCTAAAACCATACTGGGCTTACGCCCTCCTTTAACCCAGCCTGTACCGGGTTGCATCACCAGCACAACTCCCGTATAGGCTTCATTAAATTCTGCCAGGGAAACCGATCGAGGGCCTGTAGCGGGGTCATTCAAATACACTCGGCGCTGACTAAATCCCTCAACCACCAGGAAATGGTTAAAGTTCCAAAACACAATATATGGGGGGGTGAGTTGCTGGAGTTGCTCGATCTCTTGCTTGTAGCCTTTGGCAACTAACCCATAATGTTGAGCGGCTTTGAGAATATTCCCCGCTTTACTGCCATCTCGCGATACACCACACTCCGATCGCAGTTCCGCTAAGGGAACAATCCGACCATAGTATCCCAAGATAATGCCTAGAGCAGCGGCTCCACATTCTACCGCTTCCATTTGTAGCAGGGTTGGAGTTTTAGCGCGGCGCGATCGTCCGGGTAGAGGGAATGGCTGCAATTTTGGCGATAAATTTGAGGAGAACTTAGTAAATCCCACTGTAAGACCTCAGAATCGGTAGAACAAAGGTAATTGGCGCTCGTTCTTCCACTGTGACTCGCACCGTTGTCGTCGTTCCAGAAGATAGCTTCAGGGAGGGACCTTGGGAAGAAGACCAGGCATAGCCACTCTGGGTATGAGCATCAGGTTTCAGATCAGCAACGACCTGAATTACACCATCCTGTTTATCAGCAACCAGCCCTTTGACCACTTCAGGATTGCCAACGACACTAGCGGCAGCTTCCGTTGTCACTGGAAACTCAGAAATCGCCGTTACTGTACCAACGATGCCACCAAATTGTTCCCGTTTCACGGTTTGCGGTGTCACCTGAATTGTCATTCCTGGTTGGATTTTCTTGCCGTCTGCGATCGTGAAATAGGACATGCCCATCAAATTACTGGAGCGAAGTTCTGTTTCAATACTGCCTAGCCGAGTACCCGCTTCAATCACTTGCCCTGGATTCACGGCAATCTCTAAAATTCGTCCACTATGCTGACTAACAATTGCACTATTATTCCTCAGTTTCAGCTCTAGTTGAGCAATTTCTCGTTGGGTTTCTTGCATCTCTTTTTGACGGTTCGTGGATGCTTCTAAGTTCTGTTGAGCCAGGTTCGCCTCTCGACTATCTAATTCCTTCAATTGGGCTTGGACATCCCCGATCGAGGTAAAGTTATCACGATTACTTTTCTCCTGTTCCGTCGCTTTAGCCGTGAGTTGCTTTAACTGAGCCTGGGTCTCGGCGATCGTGTCTCGGTTTTGTTGAACTTGGATCTGTGCCTCTAGCAAAACATCATGAGTGATAATCCGTTCTGCAAACAATTGCTGACGAATTTGTAAACGCTCTTGATAGATGGGTGACATTAACTGAGCTTGCTTTAGTCGTTGTTGTAGACTCTGGCGTTGTTCTTGAATTGATTGTCCGCTAGTAGACTCTAGCAGAGGAGAGAGTTCTTGTAATTCTTGAATTCGCCGTCGCAAGTATTGGCGTTGCTGCTGAATAAAATGGCGTTCTTGCTCATTGCGGAGTCCCTGGAGTGAACCAACAGCTTGATCCTGAGACTGTAATACTGTTAATTTACGCCGTTGCTGTTGCAATTGCTTGTGTAATTCTGACTGGTCGATCGTGCCTAATACCTGACCCTTTTTGACTTGATCTCCGACTTTGACATTAAGTGATATCAGTTGCCCTGAACTTTTGGATTGCAGTGACACGACCTGACTGGGAAATACTAAGACACCTTGCCCCTCGATCGTTACAGGAATTCGTCCATATATACTCCAGATCAGAGCGCTACCAACCACAATTCCCAGGGATGCTAATGGTAACCAACTTTTTGGGTTAACAACTTGCATCAATTGATCTAGTCGCTCTGGTGAGGATAAACGTTCTAGCGATTCCTGACGAAACAAATCTCGCTTTTGAGTCACCATGTTCATGACCTACAATCTTTAGTGGTTTAGATGATATTTTTGAGATTTTTTGTTTTGGTAATACTCTTCGATCCATTGAGAGCCTTCGATAAAACCTCGTCGATACAAGAGAAAAAGACTCAGTGATAGATGTAAAAACCTGGGTAGATTGCCGTGTAAACCATGCCGCCACCCCAAACGATAAAGGTTATAGTCTAATTGATGTTGAAGTCGCATTTTCATCCTCCATGATCGCAATTAGTTTTTCAAAGTTGAAAGGTGTAATTCCCAGCTTGAAATCTCTCTAAGATTGCTATGGTGGTTCAAATTTAGAGTCTATTTCGAGCTGGAACTCACTAGGAAACCCGATGGCTAAAGAGGATATTCACCTATTAACCATCGGGTTCAGTTAACCTGGTCTATCTAGCTTAGAGCCAGCTTTTGACTTTGTTGATTGCACCACTTACCTTCCGGGCTACATTTGGACCGTCATCCGTATGTAACCATCGGTCAGCTTTTTTGATCGCTCGGTCAACAAAGTTATCACCGCAACCGCCGCTAATAGCATTCAGTTCAGTGTCATTCAGCTCCAGGCTTTCAGAATCAGATGAGAGAGCATGCTTCACTTCAAAATCAGACATTTTCTTTCTCCTTATGTGAGTTATTTACAGGTTAGATAAGAGCTTCAAGAATGTCTTGCTTCTCTTTCGTTCCTGATACTCTAACTATAAACAGGCTAAATGATAATCACAATGCACAATTTTTAGATTTAAAAAATAACGATTTGAGTAAAATTGACAAATAGTTTTCTCGTTCTTTCTTGTATTTTAAAGGAAAATTAGAAAAGGATTTGACTATAGATATAACCTCTTATTTAAGCTTTTCTTGCCGTTAGAAACTCTGATGAATCAAACAGATTTTTATGTCAATCAGCCTATCAAAAAAGTCTCCTAAATCCCATGATGTTATGGGACTTTGAAGACTTAGTTGAGTTGACCAAGAGATCAATTTTCTGGCTCAGATGGCTCAGAGTAGAGGTTCCCTAAAGAGGACTGAGAGAGAAGTTGAGCCCATTAATGATAGTTTTAGTACCTGATTCGATCGCGCATCAAATGAGTTCAGCACCTTGTAAACGTCTGAGCATCCAGTCAAATCGCGTTCCAGCTAATGCCATTTGATCCAGCGATCGATCATCGAGTTCATCTTTTAATGTAGCCGCTTCGGACGGGTTGAAAGATGGGTGATTTAGTGACCTGACATAGCCCAAGCGATACCACACTTCCTGTAGGCGATCGTGCATTAGATGGGCTAGTACCTGATAAAAACGAGCTGCAAACCCGACATCTTGATAGAGCTTGACGATTAACTGCTGACGGGGAATGGAAAGAACGATCGCATCTTGCCAAGCTGTGACTGTAGTAGATGGTAAATCAGCTTTCAAAAACGGAGTTTCGCCGACAATTTCTCCCTTTGACAATCTGGTAATAATTTGTCCAGGCACAGCGCAATTAGTTTGAGTTGAAAAAGCCCGCATGAAGGGATTACAAATTGTGTCTGATGTAGAAACAGTGAGAGTTCCATCTAGCAGGATATACAAGGCATCTATCGGTCTGCCCTGCTGAATTAGAATTGTGTGAGCCGGAATTTTTTGGCGTTGACCAATTGCTACTAACCAATCAATATCACTATCATGAAAACGGCTCAACATAAATAGTACATCCTTCACAGGTTGCTCCTGGATCGAGCGATCGCAACTATGTTGACTGATATTGTGCAATCGATTAGATAGAAGGATAGCGATCGCTCGGTAAAACCGGGATGCAAATCCAAGATCTTGCTTTAACTGAGTAGTCAATTGCGATTTGGAGACAGATAGCACTAGAGTTTGTGAAGTTGTATAGACTGTCGTTGTCGTTAAGCTATCTAGAAATGATTCCCAACCAACTACTTCCCCAACACCAAAGTGAATTATTTCTGACTGATGGAACTCATTTTCTCGTAGATCGATTGTTGGCACTAATCCTGAACTCTCCAGTTGAGTATCTTCGATCGTCAAGCTACCCTCTAGGACAAGATGTAATGACTTAATCGTCTGCCCATCTGACATCAAAATAGTGCCTGCGGTAAGTTCTCGATATTGCCCTACTTTTTCCAGCCAGTCTAGATCACGATGATTTAGTTCCTGTAGCAACACAGTTGTAATATGCCGATTGATCTGCTGTTCCTGAATCATCTTCACTGTTACCATCAACTGGGAGAAAGCCCGAGCTAACACCCCTAAATCGTTGGGGGTATGTAAGACTTTCGTTAACGTCGCAGTCGCAAAATGACCCCGTTCCAACAAGTGGGCAGTTTTAGTGAGTAGACGAATTGGCTTGACCAGGATATAGGATATTAACAATGAACTGCTAGCAATGCCCACCCCTATACTCCATAAGTAATGCTGACTGATGAGAGGTGTTGCCGAGTAAGTGATTAGCACTAAGGGAAGCAGAGATACAAGCAACATGGCGATCGTGAGTCGAGTTGTAAACGACCATGCGGCAGGGTAAAACCACAAAGATAAGGATTTCATAGCCGATGTAACTTTCTCCATACTTGAGGGGACATGCCATAGCGCTGACGAAATTGGCGAAAGAAGTACCCGGGATTTTGATAGCCCACACTTTCCGCAATTTGATTGACCGTCTGTTCCGTCTTTAATAGAAGACGACAGGCTTCTACCAGGCGACGCTCAATAATCCAGTTGTTAACGGTTTTTCCCGTTTCCCGCCGTACCCAGTCGGTCAAATAAGCGGGAGAGTAGCCAACAGCACAGGCAACCTGACACAGGGTTATAGACTGTTGGTAATGACGTTCAATGAACTGAAATACCTCATTGAGGCGGTAATGGGATGGAAACGAAAATATTGAGTGATCTGCCTGTATTCCGTCAGTACTCTCCAAAGACGATCGCAATGATGCATCAGGTATCTCAAGGGTCTTAAGAGTAGGGGAAACTGAAGTTAGCATATACCATGTTTGAGGGCTAAACTACAGCACCAGCTCAGAGCTAACTAGTAGTAGCGGTATACTAATCAGCTACTAAGCTCTATGCTTATGTCAGATTCAATCCTGACTGAGACAAGAATATAGATAGTTTGGCAATGCTTATGCAGTTAGGATGAAGTGTAGGGTGAACTGAAAGCACAAGTGGGATGATTTACTGTACTGCTTGCAATGGGGTGACAAGACATGAAATCCAATTTCCAGCCCAATTTGACCGCTATATTGAATCGGTTCGTGCCTCAGTTCAACTGCCGATCGATGTTGGATAGGGAGGCGCAAACGCGAATCTTCCAACTCGAAGGCTCCTGACTTGCTGTCCAAAAACAATTCTCAATGCGGCAGTCACAATACCTCCATAAACACAAAAGGATTTCCTCCCACACTGAGTCTTGAGGGATTGCTGCGAGTGGTAGAGGTAGTTGCTAGAATCAGCACTAGCCAAACAGGAAGGTGCAATATGCCCGAGCCAGTCAAGCCCCCGTCCATCGAGTCAATAGTCCTGCCCTTGTAGCCGACCTTGCCTTTAGCCAATCGCAAACGCCTCATCTGGATACTAGAGCAAATGCTGGAAAGCCAGACAGCAATTGCAACCCGCATGCAACATCCTGCCCTGTAGCTGGCAAACAAACTTGGGTATCTCCCAATTTGGATCTCTCTATCGCAGTGCTATCGGAATGCTTCCAATTTAAGTAACTTGGAAGCATTCATCCTGAACAATTGGCTTGACGTATTGATACCGGATGCTAATGCCGCTACCCAGAAGCTGTTTCAGCAAATGTGTGTCCAAGGCAAGGTTTGTTTATTGATTGATGGTATTGATGAGGTTGATATTAGAGGTGTCAACGAAACGGCGAATGAAACCACCCTGCTTTTTTGGAGGATGTAAGGGGGCAACAGCCTTAATCGCGATCGCTAGGATAACGAGGAAGCAATCAATTCAGAGGTAGGAGTTTGGATCGAGGAAGATGAGCGATCGCTGCAATAATGAATCAACGTAGCCACTAGCCCCGTCCATCCCGTTTGATGATTTGCGCCTAAGCCAGCGCCATTGTCCCCATTGAAGTATTCGTAAAACAAGGGGAGATTGCGCCAATCAGGATTTTTCTGGAACATTGAACACCCCCCATGAACTGGACGATTACCCGCCGTGTTTTGCAGAAAAATACTCATCAAGCGCTGGGATAGCTCAGTCGCGACTTCCGCTAAGGTCATCCACTGTCCAGATCCCGTAGGACATTCCACTTTGAAATCATCGCCCAAATAGGTATGGAATTTTTGCAGCGATTCGATCAACAGGAAGTTCATTGGCAGCCAGATTGGCCCCCGCCAGTTAGAGTTTCCGCCAAACATGCCTGTGGTTGATTCGGCAGGTTCATAGGCAATGGTATGTTGATCACCATCCACGTTAAACGTATAGGGACGATCGGCATGGATTTTTGAGAGCGATCGCACACCGTAGGGACTGAGAAATTCTGTTTCATCCAGCAGGCGTTGCAGAATGGGTTTGAGCCGTTCAGGCGGACTAATAATGGCTAACAGCCGTCTCGCTTGCTCTCCAGGCACGTCTAAGGACGCGATATTGCGCTGTAAGTTGGGGCGATGGTCAATAAACCATTGAAAGCGACGTTTGAAATCAGCAAAGTCATCGAGTGTGGATAGTTCTAAAATTTCGGTGGCAAACAGTGGCACTAGCCCCACCATCGATCGCACACGCAAATAATGATGCTGATCATCGGGTAAGTGTAAGACATCGTAGAAGAACTGATCCGTCTCATCCCAGAGGGGCACATTCGTTTCGCCAACATGGTTCATTGCATCCGTGATATACAGGAAATGCTCAAAGAATTTACTGGCAATATCCTCATAGCTAGGATTCGTTTTAGCCAGTTCCAGAGCGATCGCCAGCATATTCAAACAATACATACCCATCCAACTGGTGGCATCGGATTGTTCCAAATAGCCCCCAGTTGGCAGTTCAGCACTGCGATCGAAGATACCAATGTTGTCCAACCCTAAAAAGCCACCCTGAAAAATGTTGTTGCCATTATTATCTTTTTGGTTGACCCACCAGGTAAAGTTCAGCAGCAATTTTTGAAAGACACGCTCCAAAAAGTCGGTATCCCTGCGTCCGTATAACTCCTGCTCAATTTGATAAATCCGCCAGGTGCCCCAGGCATGCACCGGAGGGTTCACATCGCTGAAATGCCATTCGTAGGCAGGAATTTGTCCATTCGGGTGCATATACCATTCCCGCGTCAGTCGATCTAACTGGCGTTTGGCAAAGTCCGGATCAATCATTGCCAGGGGAATGCAGTGAAATGCCAGATCCCAGGCGGCGAACCAGGGAAACTCCCATTTGTCCGGCATGGAAAGAATGTCATCATTAAACAGATGAATCCACTCCTGGTTGCGCGGATAGGTGCGATCGGGGGCAGGTTGGTTTGGATCGCCTCTGAGCCAATCTTCGACCACGTAATGATAGAATTGCTTCGTCCATAACAGCCCTGCAAACGCCTGCCGTTGAACACGTCGGGTATCCTCAGACTCCTGTTGCGGGGTAATGCGATGATAGAATTCGTCGGCTTCCTGCTGACGTTGTTGGAAAATGTGTTCAAATTCCTGGTTAAAGGGTTGGGCTAAATCCGGGCAATCGGCTAAGCGTAACCACACGGTACAGGTTTCTTTCGGAGCGATCGTCAACGTATAATGGGCAGCAACTTTAGTGCCAACTTGATCTGAATTGATTGCAAACTGATTGCCATGAACGATGTAATCATTGATGCCATCTTTAACATAGGGGGAGGAATTCTCTATCCCAAACAATCGCTGCTGATTGGTTTCATTCTCCGTAAATAGGAGGGCATCTGGGTTAAGACAATACAACCAGCGATCGCCCAAACTGGGATGACTTGCCTGTACAATCTGAGTGGGCGCTTGGGATTGGATTTGGCGTAATTCTGGCTTCTGACTGTTCTGATCCCATGCCCAGGTATTGCGAAACCACAGTGTGGGTAAGAGATGGACTGTTTTGGCGACTGAAGCACGATTCACTACCGAGAGTTGAATCAGAATATCTTCATCCGTATGTTTAGCGTATTCGACAAAAACATCAAAATATTGATTGTGATCAAAAATGCCGGTGTCGATTAACTCAAACTCAGGATCGTGGTAGCCGCGTTGCTGATTTTCCTCCACTAATCGTGTATAAGGAAACGCCTGTTGAGGATACTTATACAGGCACTTCATGTAGGCATGGCTGGGAGTGTTATCAAGGTAAAAATAATACTCTTTGACATCTTCCCCATGATTGCCTTCCGGACCTGTTAAGCCAAAAAACCGCTCCTTTAAGATAGGATCTTGTTCATTCCAGAGCGCGATCGCAAAACATAGGCGTTGGTGATTGTCTGAAATTCCGGCAATGCCATCTTCCCCCCAACGGTAAGCTCGCGATCGGGCATGGTCATGGGGAAAGTATGTCCAGGCATTACCATCACTACTGTAATCTTCTCGCACAGTGCCCCATTGGCGATCGCTCACATAGGGGCCCCAGCGCCGCCAGTAAGCCTGACGGGTACGATCTTGTTCCAGTCTTCGTTCTTCTGCGGTCATGATTTCACCTCATGCAGACCAGCTTTCTCGAAAATCGGCGTAGAGCGTTAATCCACCATCAATAAACAGTGTTTGTCCGGTAATATAAGTCGCTTCGTCCGATGCCAGAAACGCTACGGCAGCCGCCATTTCTTCTGATGTTCCCGCCCGTCCCATAGGAATGTGGCTTTCCACGATCGCCGCTTTCTCTGGATCATCCGTCCATGCCGCATTAATCGGGGTTACGGTGGCTCCCGGCGCGATCGCGTTCACCCGAATGCCCCGATCGGCGTACTCTAAGGCTAAGGTTTTGGTCAAATTTCCCATGCCACCTTTGCTGATGGAGTAGCTGACATAGGTGGGGCGGGGAATAATTTCGTGGACGCTGGAAATATTGATAATCACTCCAGTCCGTTGTTGCTTTAAAAAATGCTTAATAGTTTCCCGCGCACAGAGATAAGCTCCTCGCAAGTTAACGGAAATGACCCGATCGAATTCATCCGTTGGGACTTCATGGGAGACTCGTTCCGTCTGAATACCAGCATTGTTAATCAGAATATCCAAATGACCGAATTTCTCGACCACGGTATTCACCATCTCCACAATGTCTGCTTCTTGGGAAACATCTCCCTGAATCAACAGCGATCGCACGCCACAATTTTCGACTTCTCCACAGGCGGCTTGCATTGCCTGTTCTTCCGTATCCTCAGCCCCTTCTGGGCTTTTACGATAGTTGATCGCAATATGGCATCCTTCCTGTGCCAGACGAATTGCGATTGCCTGACCAATGCCCGAACTTGCCCCTGTAATCAGAGCCGTCTTACCAGTCAATCCTTTCATCATCCTTTCTCGCTCGATGTTTACTGGATGGACTACTGTGTAGGGGCAAGGTTACTGCTCAGTGTATCGCCAGACTGACCCGAGCAACTGCCCCTACGATCGCGGATGGATAGCGCTTACAGTGTGAAGTCAGGGGGTAAAATCACCCGATCGACCACATGCACAATCCCATTACTCGCCTGGAGGTTGGGTTGGGTGACGCTCGCGTCATTGACACTAACCTGTTGAGTGCCTTGATTGACCTGCACATTCAACGGCTGACCTGCCAGCGTATTTACTTCCCCTGACTGAAGTTGGTTTGCAGGGAGGTTCTGAGACACAACATGATAGGACAACACTTGCCGGAGTTTTTCGCGGTTTTCGGGTTGCAATAGCTGTGCCCGAGTTTCGGCAGGAATCGCGGCGAACGCCTCATCTGATGGCGCAAAGACGGTGTAGGGTCCCTGCCCCTGTAACGCTTCAGTCAGCCCAGCCGCTTCAATGGCTGTATTAAATGTAGATAAAGAGTTATCGGTCGCTGCTAGTTCGGCAATACTACGATTGTCAGTGGTCGGTGCGGTTGCTGCCGGAGGCGATTGAGTTAACCCAGGGGATGGTTGAGCCGGTGCTGTATCGGTTGGGGCTTGAGCCGTTTCTGGAGCACAGGCAGCCAGTGCGGGCAACATCATGAATCCAGCCGCAACACCTAACCATTTTTGCTTCATAGCGTCCAAAATAGAACCTCCTGAAATATTCAGCCAATTACTTCCTTCACCTTCAATGGCAAATGTGACGCAATAGTGACAGACGACACAAGTCAATCTGAGGAGTTAGCGATTTGTTCCCCTCGCATTTCGTCAACATCCAAAAGGCTGATTAATACCCCTGCGATCGGAATAGATAAAAACACACCGACTAAACCGGCTATTCTTGCCCCTACTAACAACGCAAAAAACATGATCACAGGATTCATATTAATCGATCCCTGCATCACCCGAGGCATTAGCAGATTCTCCTCAATCTGTTGCAGTAAAATACATCCAACCAACACCTTTAAGCTGAGCAACACTCCCTGGGGCAAAATGATTAAACAAACCAGGCTAATTCCAATCGTGGCACCAATGCCAGGAATCAGGTCGAATACACCCGCGATCGCTGCCATGACCAGGGCATAGGGAATGCCTAATAAGATGAAAATGAAAAACGCCGAGACTCCAAAGAAAATCGAGAGGAGCAAGCGCCCCCAAAAGAAACCAAGAAAGTTTTTCTGAATGGCGGTTGTCAGTTCCTGGCGGATCTGGGGGGGAAATAGTTTCATGATTAAGTTCCATAGCCGCCGACCATCTAGTAACATGAAAAAACCTACGACTGCGATCAAAATTAAATCTAGTAGGCTGAATAATAGGTTCTGAATCGTTGTGAAACTCATGCCAACCAGACTCAGGACTTGTTGACGCAACTGAGTCTCGAATGTACTAAAATCGACCGCAATATTACGGCTTTGCAGAAAGGATTGTAAATTTTCGAGCTGATTAATGACAGATTCCAGGACTTGTGGAGCCTGTTTTAATAACTGTTGTGCCTGCGAAATCGCCGCTAACCCGATCGTGGCCATCAGCCCCGCCAGCCCCAGAACAGCCAGGGAAAATACCAGCAGCACCGCTAACCAACGGGGCATGAAGCGGGTAATCACTCTCACCGGATAGTTCAACAGAAAGGCTAGAATCGCCGCAAAAATAAAAATGACTATAACGGTTTCAAAGTAAGCCAACACTTGCACGATCGCCCATGCCAACGCCAACAGCAGCAGATAGCGAACGAGCCGAGCATTACTCAGGTGTGCCCAAGCTCGATTAGAATTGCCCCGTGGATTATCCATGACAAATCTTAGACCTTTACGGCGTTCCTACTTGCAGTATCGAATAGCAGCCCGACTTCAATCGTCTCTCTAAAGGGTACTCTAAATTTAAATTTATCAGTTTGTGCCAGTTGTACTTCTCGCGGCTTGCAGCAGTTGCAGAATCGGTACGAAGTCAAAATTGTCTACTTTTTCAATGAATAGGGCGGCAAGTTGTGGCTGTGTAGGAGTCAATTGCTCAATCAGATGAATTAGCTTTTGATGATCGAGCTCTACCGTCGCTTGATAGAGTTGTGCCAGAAATGGAGCGGGTAACTTCCGGAGAGCCGCGATCGCATTAAATGAACCGGCAGAGGATTGTGATGGGTTAGCTGTTGTATCAGGGTCGCCATAAATATATTGCACCCCTAAGTGGATAGTCATTTTTTCTAGCAAGTCAGTCTCTTGAAAGGGTTTACGGACAAAATCATCACAGCCTACCTCTAAGACCTTGGCGCGTTCCTCTTCAAAGGCTCCCGCCGTCAGGGCAATAATTTTAGTCAGTGGCGGTGTAGGAGTGGGGGGTAAGGAGGATGGGAAGGATGGTTGTTCGGCAATGCCCTCACCATACTGCCTTTGATATTCCATAGCTCGGATCTGCTGAGTGGCTGCATAGCCATTGATGACAGGCATCCGCATATCCATCCAGATCAAATGAGGATGCCAGGTTTCCCAGAGGGCGATCGCTTCCTGTCCATTGGTTGCGGCTTGGACTTTAAAGCCAACCGATTGTAACAGTTGCACTAATAATTGCCGACTTGTCTCATGATCTTCAACCACCAGAATTCGATAGGACGGTTGATTGGGAGCTAACTTTAGAATGTAACGTGGTGAGGCTTGAGTGAATAGTTGGGCTGCCTCCGCCAATCGTACTGGAATTGTAAACGCAAAGATAGAGCCAACTCCGAGGGTGCTACAGACTGTTAAGTTTCCGCCCATCAATTGCACGAATTGCCGACTAATTGGCAACCCTAGCCCGGTTCCTTCCTGGGCAGATTGGCGATTATTCGACTGAATAAATGGTTCAAATAAGCTGTCTAATTCATCCGAGGCAATGCCAATTCCAGTATCTGCAACATTGAGGTGAAGATAAATCGGTTCTAGGTGATTGGGGGTAGGCGACTGGTTTGGTGTGGTTGGTGGTAGCGGGCTGGTGGCTGATTGCGGCAGTATCACTGTGGATATGCGGAGGATGATTTGACCTTGCTGGGTAAACTTAATTGCGTTTCCGACCAGATTAATCAATACTTGGCGGAGCTTATTTTCATCAGTTTCAATATATTGGGGTAGATTAGGAGCACGATCGACAATAAATTGTAACCCTCTTTCGATCGCCCGTAGCCGAAACATTTCTTCTAGGGTATTCAGTAAACTATAGAGATCAAAGCTGTTAGGCGTAAAGGTAATTCGTCCAGCTTCAATTTTAGACATTTCTAAGATGTCATTAATTAAATTCAATAAGTGTTCACCACTGCGATTAATAATATTCAGTTGTTGGCGTTTTTCCAGTTCTAAGCTATGGTCACGAGCCATGAGTTGAGCAAATCCTAAAATGGCGTTGAGTGGTGTTCGCAGTTCGTGGCTCATGTTTGCCAGAAAAATGCTTTTGGCGCGATTAGCCGCTTCTGCCGCTTCCATCGCTTGCTGTAATGCCATTGTGCGTTCTTGCACACGACGCTCCAACTCCTGATTCAGTTGTTGCAACGCTTCTTCAGCCTGTTTGCGATCGCTGATATCGCGAGATAAGCCGATCGTGCCAATGATATTGCCCTGAGCGTCATACCAGGGGCTTTTAGTCGTTAGATAGGTACGCATTCCATCGGTGTGCGGTACTCGTTCCTCCAGGGTTTCCGCAATTCCGGTCGTCATAATTTTGAAATCGAGTTGACGCAGTTGTCGTGCCATTTCGGGAGACCACAGTTCTGCATCATCTTTACCGAGTAAGGCATCTAACGGTTGGTCGAAAAAGCGAACAAAGGCTGAGTTGGCAAGCACAATCCGTCCATGACGATCTTTGACAAACACGACATCCGGGGTACTTTCGATCACAGACTGCAAAATGGCGTTCTGTTCTGCCAACTGAGCTTCACTATCTCGTAAGGACTGTTCGGCTTGTTTGCGATCGGTAATGTCCTGATAGGTGCCTAATAAGCCAATTAACTCACCCCTGAGGTTATACAACGGTAGTTTATTCGTTTCAATCCAGACCATTGAACCATCTGCCCGAACCTGAGTTTCAATGATGCCCAGTTTGGCAATACCAGAATTGATCACCTCGCGATCGTCTGCCCGGTAAGCATCGGCGTTGGTGGCTGCCCAGGGCATGTCATAGTCAGTTTTGCCTACGATCTCCGTAGGTGAAGCTAAACCAGCCACCTGAGCCGATCGTTGATTACAGCCTAAATATACGGAATTACAGTCCTTCCAAAACACCGTTAAGGGAAACGTATCAATCACCGTTTGCAGAAAAAGTTGGGATTCACGTAAAGCCATTTCCGCTTGTTTGCGATCGCTGATATCGCGCATTCCGGCAATAAACACCGGACGATTCCCCAGGGTGACCCGCCGCAGAGAAATTTCGACATCAAATAGGCTCTGATCGTTAAATCGGCGCTCTCGCCATTCAAACCGCATGGTTTCCCCCGCTTGTACCCGTTGGAGGATTTCCGGCAGCCGTTCCAGCGGCGCATCTGGGGCAGATAAATCGGGAATCGTGGCAGCCAGCAGTTGTTCCCGTGTCGCCCCCCGCACTTCTAAGGCGCGATCGTTGGCATCCAGAATTGTCCCATCCAGGGCATGAATCAAGATGGCATCATAGACATTATTGAAAATAGTCCGTAGATCGCGTTCTGACTGCATCAGTTCTTGAGTCCGTTGCTGAACTCGAAGTTCTAGTTCTTCATTCAACTGCTGGAGAGCCAGTTCAGCTGCTTTGCGATCGGTAATGTCCGTATCCACAACCGTGATATCCCAATAGCCCTTCGAGTCTTCCCATTGCACATAGCAAGCCGCTAACACCCACCGCAACTGATCCTGGTCACGCTGGCAACGATATTCCATCTCATAGGTAAAAACATCCCGGCGGGTCAAAACCATTTGGATATTTGGCAAGACAATATTGACCCAATCGTCTGGATGAATCCGCGATCGCCAGCAGTTGGTATTGGCTCTTAACTCGTCCGCCGTAAACCCCCAAATCTGCTCGTAGTGGGGCGAAATATAATCAAATTGCATGGATGAATCGGGATATAACCGCAGGCGAATAATTCCTGCGATCGCTCGGTCTAAAATCTCGGTCAGTTGTGCCTGCGAAGCTTGCAGGGCTAACTCTAACCGTTTTCGCTCGGTAATCACCTGAGTAAACAGGATAATGCCACCAATTTCGTTGGTTGTGGTATACCAGGGATGCACCTCCCACTGAATCCAGATCACCGAGCCATCTGTCCGCACGCACTGCTCTTCCTCACAGCGCACGACGATGCCAGCTAATGCCCTTTGATAGCTGTCTTTCCAGCGATCGGGGATATCTGGAAATAAGTCATAGTGCGATCGTCCAATCATGTCTCGATCGCCCAGGTGATAATCTTCCTGCCAGCGTCGTGAGGTGAGGAGATAGCACATCTGGCGATCGAGCATGGCGATGGCGGCAGGCGTATGCTCGATAAATAACCGTAGTTGTTGTTCACTTTGATCAAGTTTTCGAGTGCGTTCCTGGATTTGTTGTTCTAGCTTGGCATTTAATCTCTCTAGTTCCTGGTTCGCCTGCGCTAAGGCTAACTGCTGCTGCATCAATTGTTGTTGTTGCTGATAACTACGCACCGCTTCCGTCACCGTCAGTGTGAGATCGGTTTCATCCCAGGGTTTGGCAATAAAGCGGTAGAGGTTCCCGCGATTCACCACATTACCCACATCCTCCGCTCGGGCTTGTCCAGTCAGCATGACTGTTAAAATCTGCGGGTAACGAACATGCAGTTCAATCAGGAATTCATCCCCTTTCATCCCTGGCATAATCTGATCCGCAATCACCAGGGGAATTTCTACCCCCGCCGCGATCAGTTCGTCCACCAGTTCCAATGCTTCAGCCGCACTTTCGGCAATTTCGATCGTGTAGTGAGGAAACTGCCGGAACAACTGAGTTCTTAACGTTAGGAGAACGTTACGTTCATCATCTACGCATAGAATAGTTGGGTTACTCATTGGTCACTCCCAGGGGGTTGTAGCTTGGTATAAGGGAATATTCGATCACCTGTGTTGGTTGATTGGGCATAGGATGGCATATCGTTGGATTGAGTGCTCTAGCCTCTAAACAAAGACTTCACAATGTCCCTGAATCAGGCGGCTCTGGCGGCGAATGCCCGTAACCTGATTGATTCCCTGAGGCAGATGGTGATAAGGGCAACATGACTGTAAAGACTGTTCTCCCCGGTTGGCTATGAACTGCAATGCTACCGTTATGTTTGGTGACAATCCGCCGCACAATATCTAACCCTAAGCCACTCCCTTCCCCTCTAGGCTTGGTCGTATAAAATGGCTCGAAAATGCGGGATTGAATGTCGGCAGGAATTCCACTCCCCGAATCCGCGACTTCTACCATTAACTGCTCAACCCTTGATCTGATAGCGATCTCTAGCGTGCCCCGTTGCCCGATCGCATAAATGGCATTGTCAATTAAATTCACCCATACCTGAGTCAGTTCATCGGGATTGCCAATTATTTCAGGAATTTCTGAGTCATAGCAGCGAATTACGTTAATCCCTTGTTTGAGGCGATTGTGATATAGCGTTAAGGCTACCTCAATGCCATCGGGAATCCAAACTTGGCAGCTTTCTCCCCCCGGACTGTGATGACTATAGGTTTTTAAGGCAAACACGATTTTAGCGGCGCGATCGACTTCTTGTTGAATACTTCTGGCATTTTGGGCTTGCAACACGAGATGATAAGCGGTCTGCAAAATTTCCAGACAGTTAGCAGATTTGAGTAGAGACTGATAGCACGTCAAATCCGGTTTAAGCCGCAATAGGGTAAGTTGGGTTGCAATGGCGTGAGCCTCAACAATGCCTTGACGAACCAGTTCGGCGTGTAGTTGCGATCGGTGTTGTCGCTCAGTACGGGTTGAGAGCGAGGTGTGGTTTTGACAGGCTGTATTGACTAATGCCAAGAATTCAGAGCGTTGAGTCTCGGACAGATGTTGGAGTAACGTCGGTAACTGTTGCAGGGAGGCTTGAAATGCAGCTGTGATATTGTTCGTTGCCCCCCGAATCACTCCAAGCGGCGTGTTAATTTCATGGGCAATGCTCGCTGTCAGTTGTCCGAGTGCCACCAGTTTTTCTGACTGAATCAGGTCTTGCTGGGCAGCTTGTAGATGACTGAGGGCTTGTGAGAGTTCCTGCGTTCGGGCGGCCACCCGCTGTTCTAACGTCTGGGAATACTCTTCCAATTGCCGATTTGCCTGTTCTAGACTGGTATTGAGTTGGGAGAGATCCTGTACCAGACGATCGCGCTCCAGTTCTGCCCGTTTACGATCGCTGACATCCATCACCAAGCCATCCCAGGCTAATGCCCCCTGCGACTGACTGGTGGGTTGAGAAACGACGTGAATCCATTTCGTTAGTCCTGATCGGGTGACAATGCGGAATTCCAGGTTAAAGGGTTGCAGCGATCGACTTGTTTCAGCCATCATCTGTTCAATCAGCGATCGATCGTCCGGATGTTCAAATTCTCGGAAGCTATACTGACCCGCTATCATCGCTTCAGCCGTGACCTCGTACAGGTTGTAACACCCAGAACTGGCATAGGGTACAGAGATCGTGCCATCAGCGGTGACATGCAGCTGGAAAATCATGCCAGGGAGGTTAGTAGCTAGATGCTGAAAGCGAGTTTCACTTTCCTGTAATTGACTGAGGGAGGTTTCTAATTGTTGGGCGTAGGTCTGCGCTTGCTGGTACAGATGAGCATTTTCTAAGGAAATCGCCGCCTGGGCACACAAGACCTTAAGCAGTTCTACGCGATCGTCCGTAAACGCTGCCGCCGCCATGGTGTTTTCTAGATACAACACCGCCACTAACTTACCCTGATTGAGAATGGGCGTACACAGTAAGCTTTGGGGACGGAATTGGAGACAATAGGGATCCGTGATGGTGCTGGGATGGGTTTTGTAGTCTGTAATCACGGTTTCCCGTGTCCGTTCCACATAATGAATTAGGGCAAGGGGAACATGCTGACAATCATCGATCGGTTTGCGTTTTAGCAATTGCACCGCATTGTCAAAATACTTAATTCCTACTTCCAGGACTCCACCGGAGTTAAGAAACAATGCCGCTTTATCAGCACCAGCGTTTGTCATCACCAGTTGAATTAACGTTGGCAAGAGTTGATCCAACTGGATTTCGCTGGATAGGGTGTGGAACGCCTGAAGTAGGGTACTTAAATCGAGCGCGGTCGAGAGGTGGCTGGAATTGCCCGATAGGATCAGGGTATTGATGGCAGTGGGGGATGGCTGCACGATTGGCAATAGGATCTGGGGATACCGTTGCTCTAAATCATGCAGTTTCGCTGTTGCCCCCCAGCATTTATAGCGATCGTAGGCATTGATCAGATACTCTTGGGCAAGACGTTCTTTCCCCCAGGCAAGATAGAACCGAGCCGCTAACTCGTTCGCTAATGCCTCATCCTGAATAAACCCATGCTCTTTGGCTCCCGCAATGGCACGATCGTAATGATCACATGCCCTAACGCGATCGTGCAGAAGCGCTTGCCGCTCAGCTTCGATCAATTCCCACCGATGTTGATGGTTAAAAGGAGCTAGCGTTGCCCATTCCTGAATTTTGTCCTGTTGAGTCTGAATGCGTTCTAGCATCACTGACTGTTGTTCTACGCTAGTTTGGGAATACTGCGCGAGCTGGATCAAGGCATCATAAAAGGGATACAGCGCGAATGGGAAGATGGCTAACCCACCATCAAGATAGTGTTCTAGCTGGGCAGCATGGTGAGCGGCGGTGGCATACTGCATGAATAGATACGCCAACACCATTTGACTAAACTGATCGTGAAAAATAGTTGTGCGATCGCAAGTTTCGTCATGACAGGGTTGCGATCGGGCTGGCTCATCCCCTGCTTTACTCTGCCAGGGAAGATCTCTGCTTCCCAGTAGGCTTAATACTAACTGTTGTGCCGTGTTCAGCCACTTCAGGATCACCTCTTGCTTCGTTCGCTGGATCGCCTGACAATAGGCTTCCATGGCTTTAGCTAAACCCGTTAACTCCTGACCTGCCCATAAAGAGTAGTAACAGTAGGCATGGGCATTTAACGCCACACATTCTAGATCCCCCGTCTCTAAGCCGCTCTGGTATGCCGCTAGCAAGGGTTGGAGTTGCTGCTGTAAAGGTTCCTTCCAGTGGCTCACAAAGTAATGAACAATGTAGCCAATTCGACTGTGGCACACGGTTGCTTGCAGCCGATCCAACATCGCTAGGGATAATTGACCAAACTCATAACCAGCGTCCATTTCCCCGATCGCGCCACACAATAGCAACCCGTAGTCGCCATAGGAAAAGATAGAAATCGAGCAATTCCCGGATTGCATCGATAATTCTACTTGTTGACAAATCAGGAGTGGCATTAAGTTGGGCAGTACCCGATAGGCAGAAGGGACTAAGACCGTCATCATTTCCATTGCTGCCAAATGACCAGGATGATGCATGATCGGTAGGTTGAGTAAACTGAGCACCGATCGCCCTTGCCACAGTTGGCGAGTGCGGGTTAACGTCTGGTCAATGTCTGCCAGTGTCGGTTGCTCAGGAAAGCCCATTCCCAACGCCTGCAACACCTGTAATCCAATCTGAAGCGATTCACGTAGTTGTCCTTGCGCCTTCGCCCCCAGCAAGCGAGTTTTCTGCACTGGAATGGTATCAAGTAGGGCTTTAGCGTGGTGTAATACCACCATTGCCCACTGTTCCATCTGCTCAAAATCAGTATTCAGATACGCTACTTCTGTTACCTCAATATGAATTGCCAGGGTCAGATCGTAATAATGTGCCCACGCATCGCCAGGTAACATGCGAATTCCAGCCGTGAGATAGTCAATTGCTGCCACGTAGGCGGTCGCTGATTTAGCTTTTCTGCCAGCCGCCAGATTCAACTGTGCCAGGTGGGTTCGCTCCTCAGGATCTGTAATGAGTGCAGCCCCTGCATTCAAGTGATTGATGATGGCAAATAGCCGCTCCTCTCGTTGTGGTTCTGGTGTATTCTGCAACAGCATTTGTCCCATTTGCAGGTGCGTCATTTGTTTCTGATCAGGAGTGATCAGAGAAGCCGCCGCTTGCTGAATACGATCGTGCAAAAAGTGATAAGTAAGATTAGACAGGCAAACCGTCGGATGCGGGAGGTCTGCTGGGCTGATGTTTGCCTGCACCTGATAAAACTTATAAACTTCGTGGGTAGGAACCACTAATCTGGCTTGTAAGGCAGACCAAAGATCGGCGGCCGTTTCCATTTCTGAATGCTGATAAACAATTGATAATGTCGCTAAATCAAACTGATTGCCAATACAAGCAGCTAATTTCAACACTGTTTGAGTGTCTGGTGGCAATTTTTGAATCTGCAATGCCATAAAATCAACAACATCATCAGTCAGAACTAACTCACGGATGCGGGCAATATCCCCTTGCCAGTAGCCAAACTCAGTATTAAAGTGAATTAGCCCGTCTTGATGTAACGCCTTGAGAAATTGAGTGGCAAAAAAGGGGTTGCCTTGAGTTTTCTGATAAATCAACTCAGTTAAGGGTTGGGCTAAAGCAGCGGCACAGTTGAGCGTATGAGCCACTAATTGATTCAGGCTATCCTGACTTAATGGAGCCAGTGCGATCGTTCGTACTGGCACATTTGCTTGACTCAAACTCTCTAGCATTAAGCTGAGGGGATGTACGGGGGAAACTTCGTGATCGCGGTAAGCGCCAATTACTAGCAGACAGGGAATGGCTGACTCTGCCATTAACAGATGTAGCAAATGCAACGATGCCGAATCCGCCCATTGCAAATCATCCAAAAACATCACCAAAGGATGGTCTGGAGTGGCAAACACTTGGATAAACTTTTGAAATAACAGATTAAAGCGATTCTGATCCGCCGTTCCCGATAATTTTACAGCCACAGGTTGGGCACCAATAATCTGCTTTAACTCAGGAATCACATCAATCATCACTTGACCATTCTCACCAACCGCCGCCAGGATTTGGCGTTGCCAATGGTGTAACTGTGCATCACTCTCGCTCAATAATTGCCGCATCAAATCACGGAAGGCTTGCACAAACGCCGATAGGGGAATATTGCGATTAAACTGGTCAAATTTACCTTTGATGAAATATCCCCGTTGTTTGACGATCGGTTTATGCACTTCATTCACAACCACCGTTTTGCCAATTCCCGAAAATCCCGTCACCAGGATGAGTTCACTGGTTGGAGAAAGCGGTAGCGCCGGGGAAGCCGATGCAGCAGACAAGCTAGCCCCCCCATGCCCCTGACCTCCCCTACTGTCTCTTATACACATCT